>JBGSRQ010000459.1:0-3138 GCA_041737515.1 Rhodobacterales bacterium
CCCCTTCAACGGTCGCACCGCAACCGGCGAGGCGATGCGGGCGGGCCTGTCGCTGCTGGCCGAAGCACCCGGTTGCGACCGGCACACGCTGGACCTGTCGACCGACGGACTGTTCAATGACGGCGGTGATCCACGCGAAGTCGAGGCAGGAGATTTCACGATCAACGCGCTGTCCATCGGCGGTGATGTGGCGATTTTTGATACCTATGGCGGCGGCCCGAGCATTTCTCTGGCCCCCTGGCTGGAAAAGAACGTGATCCGGGGGCATGGATCATTCGTGCAGCGGGCCGAGAGTTTCTCTGATATCGAACGCGCGATGACGCGCAAGCTTTTGCGTGAACTGGGCGAGGCGCTGTTGGGTGAGGCACAGCCAGTAAAAGCGCCAGCGGGTTGAGGTGACGCACCACCTTCGCTAGACACCATAAATCCCTGTGCGGAGTGACCATGCAACCAGACCAGATCGAGGCGCTTTTCACCCGCGCTGACGGTAAATACTTGTTCGCCCGCTGGGGCCGCCCGATTGTGCCGGTTGTCTTTGGCGTTGATGACTCGACACTTTCCATCGTCAAGGGAGCGATGGAGGCAGTTGTGGTGCTGGCCGGTCACAAGATGGCTGAGACAGATCCCGAACTTGGCGCGAATGTCATGGTGTTCTTCTTTTCCGACTGGGCCGAGTTGCCGCAAGTGCCGGGGCTGGACCGGCTGATCCCCGACCTTGTTCCCTTGTGTGCGCGTCTGGAGGCGGCCGAGGCGAACCAGTACCGGATTTTCCGGTTTGATCCCGACGGTGCGATCAAGGCGGCTTTCGTCTTTGTGCGGATGGACGCGCATCTAAGTGCCGTTCCTGCCGAAACTCTGGCGCTCAATCAGGCGGTGCAGGTCATTCTGCTTTGGTCCGACCGGGCATTTACCGACACCTCACCGCTGGCCGATACGGGCGGCACGGTGATCCTGCGACCTGACATAGCCGGGGTGATCCGGGCCGCCTATGACAGGATTCTGCCGGCGATGGCGCAAGACAAGACTCACGCCTTGCGTCTGGCGGCGCGGATGGCCAAGGTCAGTTGACCCCGCACAGGAATTGACATGACATTGAAATCACTTGCCGCCCTGATCGGACTTCTGGCCGTTGCCGCCTGCAATGTGCCCTTTGTGCCGCTGATCTGATGCCGCACACCCACCCGGTTCGCGTTTATTACGAGGACACCGATCTGGCAGGGATCGTCTATTATGCGAACTATCTGAAATTCATCGAACGCGGCCGCAGCGAATGGATCAGGGCGCTGGGGCTGGATCAGGTGGCGCTGAAAGCCCGCGACGGCGTTGTTTTCGCCGTGCGCCGGCTGGAAGCGGATTATCTTGCCGCGGCCCGTTTTGACGATGAACTGATCGTGACCACCGATCTGCATGCCCTGACCGGCGCGCGCATCGTGCTGGATCAAACCGTGGTGCGACGCGCAGAGGTGCTGTTTTCCGCCCGTGTCACGCTGGTCTGTCTGGGTGATGCAGGCCACGCCGCGCGTATTCCGACGCAGATTCGCGCCGCCCTGACCCCGCAGCGCCACTGAAACGTGAGCGGCAATTTGCGTGGTGACACGGTTGTGTTGGTAATCCCCTTCAAAACCGGGTAGAATCAGCCCAAAGAAGCGCTGAACAACAGCCGATAACAAGAGCAGGCGAATGCAGACCGAAACACTTGCTGCGGCGAGCGAGATTGATTTCTCACTCATTGCCCTATTTCTTCGCGCAACCATCACTGTGAAATTGGTGATGCTGATGCTGATTGCCATGTCATTCTGGTCCTGGGCGATCATCGTGCGAAAGCACCTGACCTTCCGCGTGGCACAGCGCGAGGCGGCGATTTTCGACCGGGCGTTCTGGTCGGGCGAGCCACTGGATGAACTTTTTGAAAAGATCGGATCGCAGCCCGACGGAGCCAGCGAAAAGATCTTTGCCAGCGGGATGCTGGAATGGCGGCGAAGCCACCGCCAGGACGGCGGGCTGATCGCAGGCGCGCAGGCCCGCATTGACCGCAGCATGGACGTGGCGATTGCCAAGGAAAGTGAGCGGTTGACGAACGGACTGGGGTTTCTGGCCACGGTTGGCTCTACCGCACCGTTCATCGGTCTGTTCGGCACGGTGTTCGGGATCATGCACGCGTTTACCGAGATTGCGGCCACCAAGAACACCGATCTGGCCACCGTCGCCCCGGGTATTGCCGAAGCACTTCTGGCCACCGGCATCGGTCTTGTTGCGGCCATTCCGGCGGTGGTGTTCTATAACAAGCTGAACGGCGACAGTGACCGGATCCTTGGCGGATACGAGGCGTTTGCCGACGAATTCGCGACCATCCTTTCGCGCCAGTTGGACAGCTAGACGATGGGGGCCGGGGTCGCGAAGAAAGCAGGCGGTGGCGGGCGGCGCGGGCGCAGGCGCGGCGGTTCCGCCGTCATGTCCGAGATCAACATCACGCCCTTTGTGGATGTGATGCTGGTCTTGCTGATCATCTTCATGGTGGCGGCCCCGTTGCTGACGGTGGGCGTGCCGATCGACATGCCGAATACGGCGGCGGCGTCGCTTCCCCTGCCGGACGAGCCGCCCCTGACCGTGACGCTGACCGCCGATGGCCGTGTGATGATTCAGGAAACCGAGGTGGCCGAGGCGGATTTGATCACCAAACTGTCGGCCATTGCAGCAGAGCGCACCGACAAAAAGGTGTTCTTGCGAGCCGATGGCGCGATCCCCTATGAAAAGGTAGCACAGGTGATGGGCGCCCTGAATGCAGGCGGCTTTACCAGTCTTGGCCTTGTGACTGATGCCAAAGGCCCGACGTTTACCGGCAATGGCGGTTAAGGCCGGGCGATGGATACGGGCGGAATGGACAAGGGTTCAATCATATCGGGCGTCGGCCATATTGGCGTGATCGTCTGGGTGGTGCTGGGAGATTTCCTGTTTTCTCCCTCTGCCCCGGTCACGCCCTCGGCGATGACGGTCGAGACGATCTCGACCCAGCAGTTCGAGGAACTGGCTGATGCCGCCAAGGCCGTCACGCCCGCCCCCGAACCAACACCCACGCCGCCGCAAGCTGAAACGCCGCCTGATCCAGCGCCAGAACCGGCGCCAGTTCCCGAACCTGCG
>JBGSRQ010000505.1:0-8073 GCA_041737515.1 Rhodobacterales bacterium
GCCCTCCCCGGACCCCTCCCGAGGATATTTGTGAACAGAAAAAGCGAGAGATCGCTGCAGAAGATGATCTGCGGGCCGCGCGGGTCAAGCGGAGAGTTTGGCGGGGAAGGCGGCGGCATAACGCTCGAACGTGATATTGTCGGCGTGTTGGCGGGCGGTGGCTTCTTCTGCCGCGGATTTGATCGTCCAGCACAGGACGGCGGCGCCTTGTGATTTCAGGTCGGCGACGCGCGGGCGGGCAAGGTCTTTCCATTCGTGGCTGATGAAGCTGGCCTGGGTGCGGTCATAGTCGGGGATGCCGCGCAGGGTGGCACAGGTGGCGGCGGACAGCGGGGCCCAGTCGGCGGGGTCGTAAGCCGAGGTTATGATCCCGCGCGGGAGTGTGGGGGCCAGGCTGGCCATGGCGGCAACACTGTGCGGGTTGAAGGACATGACGGCGACGGGACCGGAGTAGGCGGCAAGGAGGGTGGCGGTTGCGGCCTCGAGCAAGCCCGTGTCGGCAGACATCGCGCCGGTCTGATCCTTGATTTCGATCAGCAGCGGGACCTTTCCTGCGACCAGCTTCAGGATTTCAGACAGGGTCGGGATGGCATCGTCGGCGTCTTTCAGCGGGATGCGGCCAAGTTCGGCGGCGGCGCGTGCGTTCAGCGGGCCTGATCCGTTTGTCAGCCGGTTCAGCGTTTCGTCGTGAAAGACCATCGGCACGCCGTCTGATGACAGTTGCAGGTCAATCTCGATGCCATAACCCGCTTCGATGGCGGCCCGCACGGCGGCGGGGGAGTTTTCGGGGCGGCGCGCCGCGCGGTCATGATAACCGCGATGGGCAATCGGCAGGCGCAGGAAGCCCGGCGGCAGGGGCACTGGCAACGGGGAGGCGGGCATCATTCGATCTCGAAGATGCCTTCGATTTCAACGGCCACACCCAGCGGCAGGGATGCAGCGGATACCGCAGAGCGCGCATGCCGCCCCATTTCCCCAAGCACCAGCACCATGAAATCCGACGCGCCGTTGATGACCTTGGGCTGGTCGGTGAAATCGGGGGTGGAGTTTACAAAGCCCGTCAGTTTGACCACGCGCCTGAGCCGCTGCAAATCACCGTCACAGGCTTTTTTCACCTGTGCCAGAAGACTGATCGCGCAGCGCCGCGCGGCTTCGGCGCCTTCGACCACATCCATATCGGTGCCGAGACGTCCCTTGATCAGGCCCTCGCTGGACTGGCTGATCTGTCCCGAGACATAGACCGTGCTGCCTGTTATCACAAAGGGCACATAGTTTGCCGCAGGGGCGGGCGCGTCGGGCAGGGTGACGCCAAGTTCAGCAAGACGTGCCTCGATGGTGGTCACCGGCAGGGGGTCAATCATGGATCGTCCTTTCAGGTTTCGCGGAACGCACGCGAGAAGTAATCGGTAAACGGTTTGATCAGATAGCCCAAGGGTGTTCTGTCATCGGTCTTGATGAACGCCTCGACCGGCATGCCGGGCACAAGGGTCAGCCCCTCCAGCTTTTCCTGCTCGCCCGGTTCCAGCACGATCTCTGCCCGGTAAAAGGACGCGCCCGATTTCTGATCCGAGAACGCATCCGCTGACACGACGGCAACCCGCCCATCCAGTTCGGGTGTGGTGCGGGATGAAAAGGCCGAAAAGTGAAGCTTCACTTCTTGCCCGACATGCACCTGATCAATGTGGATCGTGGGCACCTGACTGGTGATCACAAGCGGGCGGTCCTGCGGGATCAGATACAGCACCGGATCGGCGGGGCGGATGACCGAGCGGGGGGTGGTCACAGTCAGGCCCAGAACGATGCCGCCCACCGGCGCGCGGATATCAAGCCGTTGGATGCGTTCGCTCAGGGCGCGGCGACGCTCGATCAGCTCCAGTTCCTGACTGCCGATGTCGCGCAACTGGGTGCTGGCCTCTTCGCGGCGGGTGGCGGCGCGGCGCAGGGCGTCGATTTCGATTTCGGTGATGCGTTCTTCGGCCTGGCCCAGCGACGCTGTAAATTCGCCGACCTGCCCGCGCATCCGCGCCTCTTCGCGCTGCAGCGCCAGAACCCGACCTGCCTGTGCCAGACCCTTGTCGAGAAGCACCTGCTGATCGGTCAGCTCTTTCTTGATCAGGTCAACCTGTTCGACCATTGCCTGACTTTGCGCATTGATGCCCTGCACCTGACTTTCGATCTGCTTGCGCTGCTCCGCCGTCTGTTCCAGTTCGCGCTGGGCGGTATCACGCCGCGCAATGAACAGGCGTTTCTGACCATCCATCTGCTCGGCCACATCGGCGCGGGTTTTCGCAAGTTCAACCAGTTCCGGCGGAAAGGTGAAATCGGGCTGGTCGTCACGCTCGGCTGTCAGGCGGGCACGGCGGGCCATGAGTTCAAAAAGGTTGCCTTCGACAATCGCGAGTTCCGATTGCAGGTTCGAGCCGTCAAGCCGGATCAGAAGATCGCCGGCCTTGACGATGCTGCCTTCCTTGACCGCGATTTCGGCCACGACACCGCCATCGGGATGCTGAACGATCTGGCGGTTCTGTTCCACTTCCAACTGGCCGGACGTGACGATTGCACCTGCCAGATGGGTGGTGACGCTCCACACGCCAAAGCCACCGACGAGGGCAAAAACGGTCAGAAATCCGGTGATCAACTGGCCACGGCTGGACCAGACGGGTTTGGCGGTGGGGGCGTTCATACCACACCCCCCGGGCCGGCACTTTTCACAATTTCGGTGTGGTTCTTCACCATGTCACGCAGCACCTGATCGCGTGGGCCAAAGGCGCGACGGGTGCCTTCTTCCATCACCATCAACAGATCACACTCCTGAATCGCGGCAGGGCGGTGCGCCATGATCAGCACGATGCGGCCCGCATCCTTCATCGAACGGATCGCAAGATTGAGTGCCATGGAGCCTTCGTTATCAAGGTTGGAGTTCGGTTCGTCCAGCACCAGAAACACCGGGTCGCCATACATTGCACGGGCAAGGCCGATGCGCTGGATCTGGCCGCCCGACAGTCGCCCGCCCAGCGAGGATACCCGGGTGTCATAGCCTTCGGGAAGCTTGATGATCATGTCATGTGCAGCTGCTTTTTTTGCCGCCTCAACCACTTTTTCACCATCGGGGCTTTCCTGCAACCGAGCGATGTTTTCGGCAATCGTGCCGTCGAACAGCGACACGCGCTGTGGCAGGTAGCCAACATAGCTGCCCAGAATATCGGGGTCGTATTGTTCCAGCGAAGCGCCGTCCAGACGGACCTTGCCACCTGCCGGACGCCATGCCCCGATCAGCGCGCGCGCCAGTGTCGATTTGCCCGAGCCTGACGGCCCGATCACGCCCAAAGCCTGCCCCGGTTCCAGTCGGAAGCTGACCATGCGCAGGACGGCCTGGCTTTCGCCGGGGGGCACGACGGTCAGGTTTTGCGCCTCAAGAATTGCACGAGGGCGGGGAAGCTGGGTGCGCGGAGCCTCGATCGGCTGGCGGGTGAACAGGTCGGCCAGACGACCCCAGCCTTCCTGCGCGCGCTGCACCACGGACCATTGCCCGACCGCCATTTCAATCGGGGCCAAAGCGCGGCCCATCAGGATCGACCCTGCGATCATCGCGCCAGCGCTCAGTTCCTGATGCAGCACCAGCCACGCGCCAAGGCCCAACATCGCCGATTGCAGGAACTGGCGGAACGTCTTGGAAAAGGTCGAGAAAGAGCCGCCCAGATCGGCGGTGCTGATCGATTCCGCCAGCGCCCGGCTGCGCGCCTTTTGCCAACGGTCAAAGCCCGCACCCATCATGCCCAGGGATTGCACAACCTCGGATTCCGCTTTCAGGTTTTCCGACATCCGTTCGGCCTGCATCGCCGCCATGTTGGCATTCTGCATCGGCGCCTTGGTCATGCGCTGGTTCAGGATGGTGATGCCGACAAGAATGCAGCCGCCGATGATGGCAAGCCAGCCCATCGTGGGGTGAAAGACGAAGATTGCAGCCAGAAAAACCGGCGTCCAAGGAAGATCGAACAGCGATAGCAGAACGGGCGATGACCACAGCCGCTGCACCGCCTCAAGATCGCGCTGGGCGGCGACGGCAACCGGATCGTTCGGCGACAGGGACATGCGCCTGACCGAGGCCTGAAACACCCGCCGGTCCAGACGATCCTGAAACCGCGCGCCGATCCGGGCCATGATCCGGCCGCGCACATGGTCAAGAATACCCATCACCAGAAACAGGAACGTGACCAGCACCGACAAAGCGATCAGCGTTTCCTGCGACCGGCTGCCCAGAACCCGGTCATAAACCTGCAGCATGTAAAGTGGGCTGGTCAGCATCAGGATGTTGACAAAAGTGCTGAAAATCAACACTGCGACCAGCGATCCGTAGGATTCCCGTCTGGCCGCCTTCAGTTCTGCAAGGCCCGCTGCGTGTTCTGATCGCATTACAAATCTTCCATCTTGTGTGTCGCCCCTTGTTTCGGGTGCGTTGGCGGAATAGTTCCGAGAGTCAAAACCTGCCCGCTTCGCTGTTGTCATCGCCGCATAGAGACCTTATCCCTTGCGAAACCTTAAGAAAAGCGCTGCTTTCTGCAAAAAGCGTGCCGGAAAATAGGAATATGAATGTGACGTTTCCATTTCTTTTTTCGGGCCAATCCAAGGAAATCATTCGGATTGGCGCTTTTTCGGCGATGATTGCCGGCCTTCTGAGCGGTTGCGCCGCGCAGCAGCCTGCGCAAGGGATCAACGATCCGAACGAGCCGTTCAATCGAAAAGTTCACAGCTTCAACGTGGGTCTGGACCGCAATCTGGTGCGACCGGTGTCAAAAGGCTATGCGGCGGTGCTGCCCGGCCCAGTGCGGCAGGGTGTGTCGAACTTTGCGGACAACCTCGAAGTGCCGACCACGATCGTGAACAACGTGCTTCAGGGGCGCATCGGGCGGGCATCGGAAAACACCTTGCGCTTTGCCGTGAATACGGTGTTCGGGCTGGCCGGGTTTGTCGATATCGCATCGGTGCTGACCATTCCGGATCGGAAATCGGGCTTTGGCGAGACTCTGGCGGTATGGGGTGTGGGCGAGGGCGCTTATGTGGAGCGCCCGATCCTTGGCCCCTCGACAACGCGCGATGCGGTTGGCGGGATCGTCGACATCTTTACCGATCCGCTGAGCACTGTCGTCAAAGCACCGGACAGCTATTACGGAACCGGGGCGAAGGTCGGGTCCAAGCTGAATGACCGGGCGCGCTTTTCGGACACAATTGACGGAATCTTGTACGACAGTGCGGATGGATATGCGCAGGCGCGTCTCCTATATCTGCAAAAGCGGCGGTTTGATCTGGGTCAGACAAATGATACAGACACGCCGTTCCTGGACCCTTACGAGGATGCAAATGGCCAATAACCTCCATAAGCCCCCGATGATCAACCGGCGTGCCCTTGGTGCTGTTGCCCTTGGCGGCGTGGCGATCAGCCTGCTTCCCCGCGCGGCTTTGGCGCTGGATGTGAATTCGGCGCGGGCGCTGATCGACAAAGCCATCGGCGAAGTCAACGCCACGATCAGTTCGGGAAAATCCGAAACCGCGATGTTTCGCGATTTCGAGCGGATCTTTGCGAAGTATTCGGACGTGCCGATCATTGCGCGGTCGGCGTTGGGCGTTGCGTCGAAATCGGCAAGTGCGGCACAGATGGCGGCATTTACCAAGGCATATCAGGGCTATATCAGCCGCAAATATGGCCGCCGCTTCCGCGAGTTCATCGGCGGACGGATCGAGGTGATCGACGCGCGGCCGCTCAAAAGCTATTATGAAGTGATCTCGACCGCGTATCTATCGGGCGAATCGCCGTTCGAGCTGCGCTGGCATGTGTCGGACAAGTCGGGCCGGGATCAGTTCTTCAACATCATTATCGAAGGTGTGAACATGCTGGCGTCCGAACGCACCGAAATCGGCGCATTGCTGGATCAGCGTCGCGGCAACCTTGATCAGTTGATCGCAGACATCCAGAAAATCTGACCTGTTCAAAGGTCGGGCAAAGGCGCGGTTCCGCAACGGACCGCGTCTTTTTCAATTCCGGCCCAGCACATCGCGCAGCAGTTGTTCAACCGGGTCGGCTTGCCGTGGTTGCTGCTGGCCGGGCGGTGTGCGGGATTCGGGGATGATCATCGGCAGCGGGCGTGCGGGCAGGTCCTTGTTGATGCGCACCATGACCTCGTGCCAGATTTCCGCCGGAAGGCCGCCGCCTGTGACATTGGCCAGCGGGGTGTTGTCATCATTCCCCATCCAGACACCCACGACATAATCGGCGGTGAAGCCCACGAACCATGCATCGCGTGCGCCTTGTGTGGTGCCGGTCTTGCCTGCGGCCTGCCGGTCAAGTCTGGCGCGTTTGCCGGTGCCGTTGTCGATCACCTCGGTCATCATGTAGGTCAGCAATTGCGCCGCCTGTTCCGAGATCACACGCTCGCCTATGCCGCCTTCCTTGCCGATCAGGGGGGTGGCGTCGCCCTGCAGTTTCAATTCGGTCATGCCGTAGGGGCGCACCGCAGAGCCGCCGTTCAGGATGCCCGCATAGGCGCCGGTCATTTCCAGCAGGCTGCTTTCGGATACCCCCAGTGCCAGTGCGGGCCCTGCCGCCAGATCGCTCTGGATGCCGAAACCGGTGGCGACGCTGCGCACCGCATCACGCCCCATCGCCTCGGATATCCGCACCGTCGGTATGTTGCGGCTTTCCCGCAGGGCTTGGGTCAGGGTGATCAGGCCTTCGAATTTGCGGTCATAGTTTTCGGGCGCCCAATTGCCCGAGCCGGGAATGTGCACGGTCAGAGGCGTGTCGTAAACATAGTCAGACGGGGAATAGCCCCGGTCCATTGCGGCCGCATAGACAAAGGGTTTGAAGGTTGAACCGGTCTGGCGGAACGCGCCTGTCGCCCGGTTGAAAGACCCCGCAGCAGCGATCTTGCGCCCGCCCACCATTGCACGCACGGCGCCGTCCGCATCCATCACCACGATCGCGGCCTGCGCCTTGGAGCCTTCTTTCAGCTTGGAGAATACGGCATCAAGGGCGGATTCTGAACTGGCCTGGATGCCCTGATCCAGCGTCGTTGAGAGGATCACATCTTCGGTTGTGTCCTTGGCAAGAAACGACGGCACCGTATCCATTACCCAATCCGCAAAAAATCCGCCCGACTGGGTAGAGGCCGCATCCGACAGCGTGGCGGGATGGGCGCGGGCTTCGTCAGCCTCGGCTTTTGTCAGATATCCCTGATCTTCCATCAGGCCGATCACCACGCCTGCGCGGCCCTGGGCGCGGGCAAGATTGCCGGTCGGCGCATAGCGCGACGGCGCTTTCAGCAGACCCGCCAGCATTGCGGCTTCGGCTGGGGTCACATCCTTGGCGGATTTGCCGAAATAGCGCTGCGCTGCGGCCTCGAACCCGCGTGCGCCCGCGCCCAGATAGGCGCGATTGAAGTAGATCGTCAGAATGTCGGCCTTGGAATACTTCAGTTCCATCGCCATGGCATAGGGAATTTCCTTGAGCTTGCGCGCAAGGCCCCCGGCGCGGCAGTCATCCTCATACGCGGCTTCGGATTTCCACTGGGTCGGATCATAGGTCACGCCAAGGCACAAGAGTTTCGCCACCTGCTGTGTGATCGTAGACCCGCCGTTTCCTTCCAACGGACCACGGCCTTCGGCCATGTTGATCCTGATGGCCGACGCGATGCCGCGCGGGCTTATGCCCAGATGCCGGTAAAAGCGTTTGTCCTCGGTCGCGATGATGGCATTGCGCAGATAGGGCGACACGCTGTCGGATGTGACGTTCGCAAAATACGTCTCACCCCGCCATGCAAAGGTTTTTCCATCACGGTCCAGCATGGTGACAGACCCGCGCGCGCGGGCGTCCAGAAGGTCAGCCAGCGGTGGAAGCTGCTGGTGGAAATAGAAGATCACACCACCAAGAACCAGCGCCACAAGAAAGGTAACCCGCCAGCCGATGCCCCAGACCACACGCCAGATCGCGCCGAAAAAGCCAAGGATCAGCCCTGCAATCAAGCCGTGCTGGCGCGGCGTGCGCTTTGAGGCTGCCTTGCGTGGCGCGGGCTTGCGGGC
>JBGSRQ010000508.1:0-2577 GCA_041737515.1 Rhodobacterales bacterium
GCGCCGATCGCCGCCAGCCAGGCCATCGTGCCGTCACGGCCCACGGGGGCCGATCCCACAACCGGGCGCCCTGCCGCCTGAAATTCGCGCACCGATGCCGTGTAGAACGGATGGATCGCGGCACAGACGCTGGCATCCAGCGCCGCATACAATTCGCGCCACTCCCGGCACGGCACCACCGGCCCTGCGGCCAGACCCATCGGGGCCAGCATTGCGCCAATCATCATCGGATCGGCCGGAAACATCTCGCCCAGCAAGGCCACGGTCGGACGATCCGACCTTCCCTGCGCCGGGGCCTGCACCGGGCCTGCCTCGATCTCGGAGCGCGCGTATTTCAGCATCGCACCCGCCAGCACATCCTTGGCCTCGGCATGGGTCGGGATACCGAACCCCGGCACGTCGATGCCCACGATCCGCACGCCGTTGATCTCTTTGGGCAAAAGCTTCAGCGGCACGCCCGAGGCAGTGGGCACGCACAGGTTCGTCACCACCACGGCATCATACCGGTCGGGGTCGGCCAGTTCATGCACCGCATCGCGGATATCCTCGAACAGCTTCCCGGTGACCAGGCTTTCGGAGTTGAACGGCACATAGCCCACCGACCGGCGCGCACCGTAAAAATGGCTCACAAAGGTCAGACCGTAGACACAGCACGCACTGCCCGATAGCACCGTCGCCACCCGCCGCATCCGCAACCCCACCCGCAGCGAGCCAAACGCAGGGCACATGCTTTGCGGCTTGTCATGCGGACCTTGCGGGTAGTCGGCGGCATAACCGTCCAGCAGTTCGGAATTTCCTGCAGCCCGCGCGGCCTCTTTCATCGTGGCACCGGAATGGCAGCCCATGCCATCTACGGGCTCTGCCGCTGCGGGCAGATCCTCGGCCACACCCACATCTGTCAGGGGCGCGTCATGGGCATTGTCATATCCGATTTCAGACGTCATTTCGGAGCCTTGCGCGGTGAAGTTGATTTGACTGGCGCAGCCAGTGCGCGGTCCAGAAAGGCGAGTGCGTCCAGATCAAGCATTGTCGTAAATCACTTCCAGAGATTTCCGCTCGACCGCGAACTTGCCGCGCATGTCGGCATCGGTGGCGGGGGTCAGCACAAAATCGGCGCCCGTCGCCTCGGCGCTGAACAAGGCCAGCAAACCATCCTGCGTCAGCGGTTTCGGACGCACCGGGGGTGCGATTGCAACTGCATCGCCAAGCGCCGCAAAGAGCCCGCCCCACTGGCTTTCATAGCTGCCAACAATCTGATAATTCGCGGATTTCTTGCGCAGATCGTCGTCCTGCGGAATAGCCGCCAAGACCGGAATACCGACCGAGTCAGCAAACGCCGCAGCCTCGCCGGTGCCATCATCCTTGTTGATCACCAACCCCGCGATGCCGACGTTGCCGCCCAGTTTGCGGAAATATTCGACCGCCGAGCAGACGTTGTTGGCCACATAAAGCGATTGCAGATCGTTCGATGCGACCAGAATGACTTTCTGCGCCATGTCCCGTGCAATCGGCAGGCCGAAGCCACCGCATACAACGTCGCCCAGAAAATCGAGCAGCACATAGTCGAAATCCCAATCGTGGAACCCCAACTTTTCGAGCAGCTCAAAACCGTGAATGATACCGCGACCGCCGCAGCCGCGCCCGACCTCCGGCCCGCCCAGCTCCATCGCAAAGACACCGCCGCGCTTGAAACAGACATCACCGATCTTGACCTCTTCGCCCGCCAGCTTTTTGCGAGTGGAGGTTTCGATGATCGTCGGGCAGGCCTTGCCACCGAACAGAAGACTTGTCGTGTCGGATTTCGGATCGCAACCGATCAACAGCACGCGCTTGCCCATCTCGGCCATCATATGGCTCAGATTGGCCAGGGTGAACGACTTGCCGATGCCACCTTTGCCATAGATTGCAATGATCTGCGTCTTCTTGGTGGGCTCGCCCATCGGCACCTCAAGCGTCGGCTCTTCGTGCGCCTCATCGCGCAGGCGGGCGTCGAAGTCCTTGAGGTTCGGGATATCCAGGGTCATGCGGCGGCCTTCCAGTCGAGGATCATTTTAAGGCAATCAGGGTCGGTGAATGCCGTGGCGTAGGCGTCTGTGGCGTCGGTTGCGGCCCGACGGTGCGTGATCAGTCCGGTCATCGACAAAGCGCCTGCGTCAATCAGCGCGCGTGTGGCGATCATGTCTTCGGGGGCCCATTCGGCGGCGATGCGCAGCCGCGCCTCCCGCATGAATGCAGGCGGGAACGAGAATTGAATGGGGGCGGTATAGAACCCCGCCAGCACAACTTCGCCGCCTCTGGCAATACGCCCGATCAGCGCGTCCAGCAGATCAGGCGCGCCCGAAGCGTCGTAGATCGCCTTGTAATCGCGGCGCGGATCAGCCTCGGCGGTGGTCACTTCATAGCCGACCGCTCCGGTTGCGCGGGCGGGATTGCTTTCCCAGACGGTCGGCGGGGCAACGCCCGCAGCCACGGTCAGCCGGGCAAGCAAGCGGCCCAGAACGCCGTGACCCACAATAAGATCAGGCAAGGCGGTGTTAAATCCCGCCAGGGCGTGCCGCGCGGTCGCGGCCAGCGCCA
>JBGSRQ010000512.1:0-3278 GCA_041737515.1 Rhodobacterales bacterium
ACGCCGGCCTGTGTTTCTGCCCAGTCGCGCAGGCGCGTGGCATGCGGCGCACCGATCCGTGCCGCCGTGACCGACCGGCCGCGATGAGAGGGGTCAGCGACGTTCAACGCAATGGCAGGGTTACCCTTGCCCCATGCGTCAAATGCCGCCCAGACGGTGCTTGCCAGAACCTCGTGCCGGGCCCAGATGTTCTCGCGGCCTTCTTCGGCGATCATGTCCAGCGCCTCACGCAATCCGAACAGATGATGCGTGGGGGCCGTGCCGCACCAGTTCTGCCAGAATTCGGCAGCATCGGCGCGCGGCGTCCAGTCCCAATAGGGCGTGCGCAGGTCGGACGCGTTGCAGCGATCCCGCGCCGTGTCGGAAAACCACACAAAGCCCAGACCCGGCGGGGTCATCAGCCCTTTCTGGCTGGCGGCAACGATCACATCAACACCCCAATCGTCCATCTCGAAGCGGTCACACCCCATTGATGCGATGCAATCGACGGCCAGAAGCGCCGGATGCCCGGCGGCATCCATCGCCGCGCGCAGGGCCGGAATGTGATTGCGGATGGAGCTTGCGGTATCAACATGGGTGACCAGCACCGCCCTGATCTTGTGCGATCTGTCAGCGCGCAACGTGGCCTCAAGCTGTTCGGCGTCTGCGGGCGATGCGGTGCCGAAATCCAGAAGGTCAACCTGCACGCCAAGCGCCTCGACGCTTTCCTTCCAGCCGTGGCCAAAACGACCCGTCGCCAGCACCAGCGCCCGATCGCTGCGGCTGAAAAGGTTTGCATTCGCCGCCTCCCAGGCGCCGTGGCCGTTGGCAATGTAGATGGCCACGTTCTGCTTCGTGCCCGCCAGCGCACGCAAATCGGGAAACAGCGTCTCGACCATGTCATGCAGCTTGCCCGCATAGATATTGGGGGCCGCGCGGTGCATGGCCGCCAGCACCCGGTCGGGCATCACCGAGGGGCCGGGGATGGCAAGGTAGGGGCGACCGTGCGACAGGTTCATGGGGCGTCTCCGATGGGTGCAAGCGCATCGGTAGGACCGCGCATGGCGAAGGTCAAGGTGCGGCAAAACTTGCCTTGCGCCCCGCTTTCGGGCTAAGCCGCCGCAACCAGCACCCGGAAAACCGCCGCCCCATGATCAGACGCATCAATCAAAGACTGAAGCGGCTGCAGACAAGCCTTTCCGAGACCTATGGCACCGACATTTCAACGCCAAGGGCCCGGCGCGCGGCGTGGTGGCATTTCCAGCTGATGGATCATGCCTTTTTGCGGGTCTGGTGGACCAACTTCGCCGAAGTCGCCCCCGGCGTGTTCCGCCAGAACCAACCGTCGCCTGCGCGGCTGGCGCTTCTGCGCGCGCAGGGCATCCGGTCGATCCTGAACCTGCGCGGTCGCAGCACCCAGGGGTTCTACCTGTTCGAGAGGGAGTCGGCAGCGCGGCTGGGCCTGCAAATGGCCGATCTGCAGATGTCGGCCAAGACCCTGCCCTCGCGCGAGACGCTGCTGCGCCTGCGGGAACTGTTCGATACACTTCCCAAGCCGATGCTTTTGCACTGCAAATCGGGGTCTGACCGGACCGGGCTTGCTGCCGCCCTATATCTGATGATGATCCGGGATGTGCCGGTTGCAACAGCCGCCAAAGAGCTTTCCTTCCGGTTCCTGCACCGCAAAAAGGGCCCCACCGGCATCCTTGACCATTTCCTGCGCGTCTATGCGAAAGCTGAAGCCGACACCGGCATTTCCCTGATGGACTGGATCGAAACGGTCTACGATCCCGCCACCGTTGCCGCGTCCTTCAAGGATTGGGAAGCGGGCCAATGGGACGGTCCGCTATGACATCGGGGGCCTCGGGCCTTGCCCTGACCCGCTGGATCTGGCGGGATCATCTGCGCAGACGCCGCGTGCCCCTGGTCGTGGCTCTGGTCCTGATGAGCGTCGAAGGCTCCATGGTGGCGGTGCTCAGCTATCTGGTGCGGCCGATGTTTGATCAGGTCTTCGTCGGCGGCAGTGCGGCGGCGGTGATCTGGGTGGCGCTGGCGGTGGCGGGCGTGTTCCTGATCCGCGCGCTGTCGGGCTTTGCACACCGCGTCATCATGGCGCGGCTGGGCGAAGGTTTTGTGGCCGATCTGCAGGCGGGTCTTGTGCAGCATCTGATGACGCTGGACACCCGCTTTTTCCAGACCCATCCCCCCGGCAACCTGATCGAGAGGGTGCGCGGAGATACGGGTGCCTTGCGCCTGCTGCTGACCACCATCGTCGCGGCCTTCGGGCGCGATCTTGTGTCGTTGCTGGCATTGCTGGCCGTGGCGCTGTCGGTTGACTGGGTCTGGACGCTGGTCGCCGTGCTGGGCGTGCCGATCATCATCCTTCCCGTCGCGGCGTTGCAAGGGATCGTCCGCCGCACCAGCCGCGAAGCGCGCGAAACCGCCGCCGGAATCTCGACCCGGCTGGACGAGATTTTTCACGGCATCGACACCGTGCAATTGACCGGGTCCGAACCGCGCGAGGCAGCACGGTTCCGCGCCACCCTGAACACTTACGTCGGCGCGCAAATCCGTGCCGAAACCGGGTCCGCAGGCATTCCCGCGCTGATCGACATCGTGGCCGCAGTCGGGTTTGCCGGGGTCATGGCTTACGGTGGCTATCAGATCATCGGGGGCGAAAAAACGGTGGGCGAGTTCATGTCGTTCTTCACCGCAATGGCACTGGTGTTCGAGCCCCTGCGCCGTCTTGGTGCCGTCAGCGGGGCATGGGCACAGGCCCGCGCCAGTCTGGAGCGTTTGCGCGCGCTTCTGGATACCCCCGCGACCATCATCACCCCCGCCACACCCAGACCCGTGACGCCGGGCGATATCGTGCTGCAAGATGTAGGCTTTGCCTATGATGGCCCGCAAGTGCTGCGCGGCTGCAGCTTTACCGCCAAGGCAGGCCAGACCACCGCCATCGTCGGGCCGTCCGGGGCGGGCAAAAGCACGATCTTCGCACTTCTGGGCCGCATGGCCGATCCGCAATCGGGCCGCATCATGCTGGGTGGCACCGATCTGCGCGACATTGCGCTGGCGGAGTTGCGCGCACAATTTTCCATCGTCAGCCAGAACGCCGCGCTGTTCGATGAAACGCTGCGCGACAATATCGTGATGGGCCGCAACAATGTGACCGACGACCGCCTGCGCGATGTTCTGCGCGATGCCAATGCCGCCGATTTCGTCGCAGCGCAGGTGCAGGGCCTTGATACCCCCGCAGGCCCGCGCGGATCGGCCCTGTCGGGCGGCCAGCGCCAGCG
>JBGSRQ010000517.1:0-8545 GCA_041737515.1 Rhodobacterales bacterium
TCGCCGTCATTTTCCAACCAGCTTTTGGCGGCAAACCCGCCACCCTTGGCCGCCGACATCGCCCGCCCTTCAGCCGTCATCAGGCCCACCAAACCTGCGTCCGACGCGATCAGAAGCGCAGGCCGCGTTGACATCGACCAGATCGCCAAAGCCGCCAGCATTGGCAGCGCCCCCAGGAGCCGCATCCGCCTGGGCCAAAGCATCAGCATCATGCCGCCCAGCGTGATCAGCGGCAAAACCCACGGGCCGGGGGTGACAACGGCCGTCACCGACCCGTCCAACGCCGCGACCTCATGTGCTATGAACAATATCCACTGCGACCCCAAACCCATGATCCGCAATGGAAAATCGGCCAATCCAAAGGGCGCGAGGAGCGCCGCAATTGCGCCAAACGGCATCACCACCGCGCCCATAACCGGCACTGTCAGCAGGTTGGCAAAAAATCCGAACCCGGCAATCCTGTTGAAATGCGCCGCGCCATATGGCCCCGTCGCCACCCCCGCGATCAGCGATGACACAACCAGCGTGAACACCGGCATCACCCAACGGGGAATACGCCCACGTTCGATATTGGAGTTCACCGCGGCAAAGCCCGCAATCAGCGCCGCGGTCGCCGCGAACGACATCTGGAATCCCGGCTCCAACAGCCCCTCGGGCTTGACCAGCAAGAGCAGGATCGCCGACAGCGCCACGGTGCGCAGCGACATCGCCCGCCGGTCCAGAAGCACCGCGCCAAGGATGACCGAGGCCATGATGAAGGCGCGTTCCGTCGCCACATTTGCCCCCGAAAGCTGCAGATAGAACCACGCCACGGCCAGGGCGACCACCGCTGCCACCTTTTTCGAATTCACCCGGAGCGCCAGCCACGGGATCAGCGCCACCCCGTACCGGATCAGCGCAAAGACAAACGCCGTCAGAAACGCCATGTTCATCCCCGAAATCGCCAGCAGATGGGCTAGCGACGATTTGCGCAGATCCTCGGTCGCCAGCAACGAGATGCCGGACCGATCCCCGGTCATCACTCCTGATGAGAACGCGCCCGCATCGCCCGGAACCGACGCCATGATCCCGTTGGAAAGATGCGTCCGCCAGCGGTTTATGATCTGGGAATTGGGATCGGGCCGCTCCATCAGAAGCGTTGGAGTGCGGCTGTAGCCGACGGCCCCAAGCTGCATGAAGAACGCCATTCGCTGAAAATCGAAACCGCCCGGTTCGACCGGGCCTTCGGGGCGCGAAAGATGGCCGGTCGTTGCCACCACCTGCCCCGGTTCGGGCGCAAAATGCATCGTCTCGTCATGCAGGGACACCCGGACCTTCAAAGGCGTTCTGGCTGGCGACACGCGGTCCAGCACCACCCGGTCCAGCGTCAGGCGCAGAGCATCCGATTGCGAACGGTCAATCTCGACGATCCGGCCCTGAATCGGTCCGTAATAGCGGAAATCCAGCCCCGGCCCCGCGATCAGATGTGCGCGGGTGCCAGCGGCCAGAAATCCTGCCGCCGCAAAGGCCGCAGCCACGACCAGCGCATGTAAAGCCTCTGGCCCCTTCAGCCGCAGCAACAGCCCCGACGCAGCCACCGCAAGGGCAGCAGAATACGCCCCCAACCCCGGTTCATCGGCGACCGAGAACCAGACCCCGATACCGCAGGCCAGCCAGACCGGCAGCCACAGGAAGGACTGCCCGCGCAATTCGGACAGACCGGCGCGCAGGGTGCCCGAAAGGCCGAAAATCCCGCTCACCTTGTTTCCCGGCCCCCGATTGCCTATCAGTTGCGCCAAGCCTATCCGGCACATGGTTTCCGAAAGATTAACGCCCGATGTCCCACCCCCCCGTCGTCACCCGTTTCGCCCCCTCTCCCACCGGTTATCTGCATATCGGCGGCGCGCGCACTGCCCTGTTCAACTGGCTTTTCGCGCGCGGTCACAACGGCAAATTCCTTTTGCGCATCGAGGATACCGACAGGGAGAGGTCCACCCCCGAAGCGACCGAGGCGATTTTCCGGGGCCTGAAATGGCTGGGTCTGGATTGGGACGGCGAAACGATGAGCCAGTTCGCCCGCAAAGACCGCCACGCCGAAGTGGCCTATGCCATGCTGGCGCGCGGGCAGGCCTACAAATGCTTCTCGACCCAAACCGAGATCGAGGCGTTCCGGGCGGCGGCCGAGGCGGAGAAGCGATCGACGCTGTTTCAAAGCCCGTGGCGCGACGCCGACCCCGCCACCCACCCCGACGCGCCTCATGTGATCCGCATGAAAGCGCCACGCACCGGAGAGACGGTGATTGATGACCGCGTGCTGGGACGGGTGGTGATCAGCAATGCGCAATTGGATGACATGGTTTGTTTACGTTCAGATGGCACACCAACCTACATGCTGGCCGTGGTGGTCGACGATCACGACATGGGCGTTACACATGTGATCCGGGGGAATGAGCATCTGAACAACGCCGCACGCCAGTCGATGATCTACACCGCAATGGGCTGGGACGTGCCGGTGTGGGCGCATATCCCGCTGATCAACGGAACCGACGGCAAGAAACTGTCCAAGCGCCACGGGGCCCTGGGGGTCGAGGAATATCAGGCGATGGGTTATCCTGCCGCGGGGATGCGCAACTATCTGACCCGACTGGGGTGGAGCCACGGCGATGCCGAATTTTTCACCAGCGATCAGGCGGCGGAATGGTTCGATCTGGCGGGCATCGGAAAATCGCCGGCGCAATTCGATTTCAAGAAGCTGGAGAATTTGTGTGGACAGCATCTCGCCGCAATGGACGATGCTGCACTGCTGCATGAATTGGCGGAATATCTGGTTGCGGCGGGGCGTCCGGCGCTGAGCGATGCGCAAATAACGATGTTGCGTGCGGGACTTTGGCCCTTGAAAGATCGCGCAAAGACATTCCCTGATCTGCTTGAAAAGGCTCAGTATATCATGTCGTCGCGGCCAATTCCGATGGATGAGGCCGCGCTGAAATCGCTTGATGCAACGGGGCGCGCACTGCTGTCAGAATTGACGCCGCAGTTGCAAACTGTTAGCTGGGACAAGACGGGTATCGAGGCAGTTCTGACCGCCTTTGCCGCAGATCACGGGATTGGATTTGGCAAGCTTGCCACGCCGTTGCGGGCAGCGCTTGCAGGGCGAACGGTCAGCCCGAGTGTGTATGACATGATGCTGGTCATCGGTCAGGTTGAGACGATTGCGCGGCTGAAGGATGTGGCGGCCTGACCGCCCCCCTTCCCCCGTGCCGCGCCCTTTCAAGGGCATCATCTGCCACGCCGCCCCAAAGGGCCGTGGCCAAGCAAGGGGAACGCCATGGACGCTGTGACCAGAACCGCAACGCTGATGCTGGACAACAAGAAGATCGACCTGCCGATCCATTCGCCCACCCTCGGGCCGGATGTTCTGGATATCCGAAAGCTTTATGCCGAAGGTGATGTTTTCACCTACGACCCCGGCTTCACCTCGACCGCCGCATGCGAAAGTGCAATCACCTTCATCGACGGTGATCTGGGCGAACTGCTGCATCGCGGCTATCCGATTGACCAACTTGCCGACAAATCGAACTATCTTGAGGTATGCTTCCTGCTGCTTTACGGCGAACTGCCGTCTGCGGGCCAGCTTGCGGATTTCATGGCGCGGGTGACCAATCACACGATGGTGCATGAACAGATGCACTATTTCTTCCGCGGTTTCCGGCGTGACAGCCACCCGATGGCCACCATGGTGGGTGTCGTGGGGGCGATGTCGGCCTTTTATCATGATTCCACCGATATTTCCGATCCCTGGCAGCGCGAAGTGGCGGCGATCCGGCTGATTGCGAAACTGCCGACCATTGCGGCGATGGCGTATAAATATTCGATCGGGCAGCCGTTCGTTTACCCCAAGAACTCGCTCGATTATGCGTCGAATTTCCTGAACATGTGTTTCGCCGTGCCCTGCGAGGATTATCAGGTCAACCCGATCCTTGCCAAGGCGATGGACCGGATCATGATGCTGCATGCCGATCACGAACAGAACGCATCCACATCGACGGTGCGTCTGGCGGGGTCATCGGGTGCAAATCCGTTTGCGTGCATTGCGGCGGGGATTGCTTGCCTGTGGGGCCCGGCACATGGCGGTGCGAATCAGGCATGCCTTGAAATGCTGCGCGAAATCGGCACGGTCGAGAATATTCCCGAATACATCCGCCGCGCCAAGGACAAGGATGATCCGTTCCGCCTGATGGGCTTTGGCCACCGGGTTTACAAGAACTTCGATCCCCGCGCCAAGGTGATGAAGGAAAGTGCCGACGAGGTACTGGAATTGATGGGCGTCCACAACAATCCCACGCTGCAAGTGGCCAAGGAGCTGGAGCGGATTGCGCTGGAGGATGATTATTTCATCTCGAAAAAGCTCTATCCCAACGTCGATTTCTATTCCGGCATCATTCTGGATGCGATGGGCTTTCCGACCTCGATGTTCACGCCGATCTTTGCACTGTCGCGCACGGTGGGATGGATCGCGCAGTGGAAAGAGATGATCGCCGACCCGACCCAAAAGATCGGCCGCCCGCGTCAGCTTTATACCGGCGAGAAAAAGCGCGACTACACGGATGTGCGCAACCGCTAGGGGCTGCTCGGCGGGCCCGTCAGGCCATCCCGCGCCGGGCGAGGAGAGCTGGGAGGCCGGCGACGCGCGTTGAAAGAACTCGGAACCGGCGGTGTCCTGCACCGCCGGTTTCAGCTTTTGATGCGGCCATCGAACGACGCAAGCGCGCTGTAGGTTTCGGGTCGCCGGTCGCGGAACAGCCCCCAGGATGCGCGCAATTCCGCAATAGCCTCCAGATCAATCGTCGCGGTCAGAACCGCCGCGTCGCTGCGCCCGGCTTTGGCCAGAAGCCCGCCGGTATGATCCGCGATGAAGGACGATCCGTAGAACGTGACTTCGCGCCCCTCGGGGGCGGTTTCCGTGCCGATCCGGTTTGACGCGATGACTGGCATGATGTTTGCCGCCGCATGGCCGCGCATCGTCATTTCCCAGTGCGGCTGGCTGTCGTAATCCGGGCTTGGCGGCTCCGATCCGATGGCGGTGGGGTAAAGCAACATCTCCGCCCCCATCAGCGCCATCGACCGCGCACATTCCGGAAACCACTGATCCCAGCAGATGCCGACGCCGATGCGCCCCGCCGCCGTATCCCACGCCCGGTAACCGGTATCGCCGGGGCTGAAGTAAAACTTCTCCTCATATCCCGGCCCCTGCGGGATGTGGCTTTTGCGGTAAAGGCCAAGCACGCGGCCATCGGCATCGACCATCGCCACCGAATTGAAGAACGCCTGCCCCGCCCGTTCAAAGAACGAAACCGGCAGCACCACCCCCAGGTCGCGCGCAAGATCGGCAAAGCGGGCGACCAGCGGGTGCCCCTCGAACGGTTGCGCCAGCCCGAAATACTCGGGCCGCTGGGTGATGCAGAAATAGGGGGTGGCGAACAATTCCTGCACCAGCACGACCCCGGCCCACTTGGCGGCGGCGTCACGGATCAGCGCCTCGGCCCGGTCGGCGTTGGCGGGCAGATCCCATGAACAGGCAAATTGCGTGGCGGCAACGGTGATCTGGCGCATGGTTTTCCCCCGATATGCGTTCGCAACCTGCCCCAGCCCGGCTCAAAGGGAAAGCCCCTAACCCGCCGCCCTTGGTGCCGGTGGCGGCGTGTCAGAGTGTCGCCAGACCCGATGCCTGAAGCCCACAGATGTGTGAATACGCTCGGACGGATCGCGCAGCATCACCCGGCGGCGACGATAGAGAAAGAGCTTGCCCCAGGATGACCATGTGCCGACCATTGGCGCGTCGGGGTCACACTCATAACGCCCCTGCCAGTCCGGCGGCAGGTCCAGACCGCAGGCCTGCGCGCGCTCCAACATCCAGACCAGAGGAATGTTCGACAGCTTGCGTGCGCTCTCCATCGTGCCGATCTGCCCGCCGATATCGCCGTGCGCGCCGCGAAACCACATCTGTTCGACGTTGTGATTGCAGCCCTGATCACACTCCCACAGCACCGGCGCCAGCACGACGCGGGTTTCATCCAGCGCCAACGCCTGAAAGCCGTGCTTGATGGTGTAGCCCAGATTGTGATTGTGGAATGCGTTCTTCGGATCGGTCAGCATCCACAACAGCGGCAGGCGAAGCCCCAGCGCCTTGACAGTATCAAACACAAACACGCCTTCGACCTGCGCTTCGGCATGGCAGAACCGCCGCGAAAAGGCCCCCGCCGCAGGGCGGTCAGGGTCTTTCGCATAATGCCTGAAGGCCAGTTGCACCGCCCGTTCGGTGGCATGTTCGCGCCGCACCAGCCCGACCCGGTCAATCAGCCCGGCCAGGGACCGCACGGCGTAAGCTCCGCGCGAATAGCCGAACAGGTAGATCCGGTCTCCTTCACGGTAGTGCGAGGCAAGAAAGCCATAGGCGCGGCGGATTTGCCGGTTGATCCCCCGGCCCGAGGCCAGATCGCTGATCCGCGACCAGCCTTCGAATTGCAGGCCCTTTTCGTAGTAAAGCGTACGACGGGTGGCCGGGCGGTGGTGCCTCAAAAGCTGATAGATCAGCCCGACATTGCTTTGCATGCCATCCGCCAGCGTCGACATGGTGCCGTCCAGAATGATGACATGATCAACCGGTTTTCGCTGTGCCGAAATCTCTTTGGGCACCGAAGTTTCGGTCTGTGCCAGCGGCGCCCTGGTGAAAAAGCGCGAAAGGCGGTCAGTCAGCGTCAGCGCGTGCCTCCTGCAGCATGGACCAGACCCGGTGCGGGGTAAACGGCATCTCGATATCCTGCACGCCGCGTTCCGCCAGAGCATCACGCACCGCATTGCACACGGATGGGACCGAGCCCACGGTGCCCGCCTCGCCACAGCCCTTCATGCCAAGCGGGTTGGTTCGGGTGGGCGTGGGTTCCGAGAAAAAGCGGATCATCGGCACATCCTGCGCCCGCGGCATCGCATAGTCCATGAAACTTGCCGTGAGAAGCTGGCCCTGTTCATCATAGACCACGCGCTCCATCATCGCCTGACCAAGACCTTGTGCCACCCCGCCATGCACCTGACCTTCGGCCAGCGTCGGGTTGATCAGCACGCCGAAGTCGTCGGCAACGGTATAGCGGTCCAGCCACATCTGGCCGGTTTCGGGATCAATCTCCACCTCCGCCAGATGCGCGCCGTTGGGAAAAGACCGCCCGTCAAGCTTTGTGGTGGCGGTGTGGCGCAACAGATCGCTGCGGCCCTTCTGGCGCGCCAGATCGGCAGCCTCGATCATTGTCAGGCGCAGGTTTGATCCGGGCGTGCCAAAGGTGCCATCACCAAAGGCCACTTCCTGCGTGCCCCATTCGTCGCCCAGAAAACCCGCAAAGGCGTCGACCATCTGCGCGGTTGTCGCCCGCATCGCGGTGCCCTGCACGGTAACGGATCGCGACCCGCCAGTGCCGCCACCCGCCTTGATGCGGTCACTGTCGCCCTGCACCAGGACGATCTGATCCACCGGAATTCCGGTCGCATCCGACAGCATCTGCGGGAACACCGTCTCATGGCCCTGCCCGTTCGACTGGGTGCCGACGAACAGCAGCACAGTGCCATCGGCGGCGAATTCGTAGGCGGCGGTTTCGGTATCGGAACCCAGAATGGCCTCGATGTAGCAGGCAAGTCCCATGCCGCGCAAACGACCCCGGCTTGCCGAGGCGGCCTTGCGCGCGGGATAGCCAGCCACATCAGCTTCGACCTGCAAGCGGTTCAGGACGCGCGCGAAATCACCATCATCCACGGTTTCTCCGTTGACCATCCGATAGGGGAATGCGCGGATGAAATTGCGCTGGCGCAGGTCAAACGGATCAACGCGCAGCACGCGCGCGGCCTCGTCCATCGCCCGTTCGATCGTCAGGATGGCCTCGGGGCGGCCCGCGCCACGGTAGGCATCGACGGGCGTCGTGTTCGTATAGACACCGGCCACGTTCAGGCTGGCCTTCCGGATATCATAGACGCCGGTCAAAACCTTGGAGAACAGGACCGTCTGAATGAACTGCGCGAATTGCGAATTATAGGCGCCAAGGTTCGACACAAGGTTCGCGCGGTAGGCGGTGATCCTGTGGTCGGCGTCGAAGCCCAACTCGACGTCCGCCACCAGATCGCGGCCGCCATTGTCGGTCAGCATCGCCTCTGTCCGCTCTGACATCCAGCGCACGGGGCGGCCCAAGACTTTGGCCGCAGCCGCCAGCACCACATATTCGGGGTAGGTCATGCCTTTCATCCCGAAGCCGCCGCCAACATCGGGGTTGGTCACGCGCACCGCTTCGGCCGGCAGCCTAAGCATCCGCGCCAGTTCGCCTTTCTGCACCCAGACGCCCTGCCCGTTCACGCACAGATGCAACCGCCCGTCCGCCCATTCGGCAAAAGCCGCGCGGGGTTCCATCGAGTTGACGATGATACGGTTGTGCATGATGCGCAGCGGCACCCGGTGGGCAGACGCGGCCAGCGCCGCTTCAACCGCCGCATCATCGCCAAAGGCAAAATTGAAGGCCAGATTGCGGGG
>JBGSRQ010000014.1:0-1957 GCA_041737515.1 Rhodobacterales bacterium
TGCCTTCGCCGCGCTGCACAATGGTGATGTCCAGTGCCATGTTGTCTTCGGCCGCGGTCTTGAAGGCAAACGACACCGTTTCCGCATCAACCGGGGCCACCACCTGCGCGCCAAGGATGCAGGACGCCGCACCGCCCGGCATCTCGGTATCGTCCAGCGGCTGCATGCCAGCCGCCACACGCGCAAGGGTCGCGGTGGTTTCCGCGCGCAGGTCGCCCGCTTCGTTCACGACGATATCGCCGGTCGCGCGCAGCATCTGGCCCCGGCGCAGGGCATAAACCTCTCGTCGGGTTGTTTCGGTTGCAAAGGCCGGATCATCCACGATCTCGGCCAGAACCAGGCCCGGCATCCCTTCCAGCGGATCGCGCGACACAAGGCGCAGGGTGAGCCCCGCATCATCCTGCACCAGCCCCCGGCCCACCGCATCGCCCCGCGTGTCGATCAGTCGGCGCAGATCCTGATCGGACCCGGGCCCCAACCGCTCGACTTGGGTGGTGCCGAACCTGTGTCCCACCTCGACCGGGGTGAATTCGGCAGGCAGATCAAGCGCAAATCGCCCGATGCACCAATGGCGCGGGGTTTGGGTCATTGTGGTTTCCTTTGTCGGGGAGGGGGCCGTCTCGGCCCGCAAGGCAAGCGGCGTGGCAAGGACAAGCGCAACCGTCAGCAAACCGGCCATGGCACTTGCCCGGGTCATGCGGCCGTCCCAGCTTGTTGCAGATGCCAAAGCCGGACCGAGGGGCCAATGGCGGGGTTTGACAATGTCTGCATCGTTTCGGATGGAATACGCGCGGCTTCAAGGGCGTAGTCACGCAAAAGGCACGCCATGGCCGCGCGCCGGGCATCCGTTTTGCGGAACCCCGTCGTGATCAGCCAACTGCGCACCTGGGCCAGACGATCCTGCAGGCCGGCGTCCGGTGCAGTGATGCCGCAATCGGCGCAAACGGCTGCAATGTCTTCGCGCGCGCTGCGTGCGGATACGGCACGGTCCAGCGCCACCTTGGTGTGCGGGCCAAGCACGGCGGGTCCGGCGACAGTTCCCGCTTGACCGGGGCCGTAGACGTGAAACCGGGGGCCATCACGCCACAAGACCTGATGCCCGCCCGCCAGAAGCCGCGCGCCAAAACCCTCTGCGGCCGCTTCAGGACGGATCAGCCCCTGCCAGAAGGCCGGTTCAGCCATGCGGACGTAAAGCCACGCCCCGGTGTCATCGGTCACCTTGATGAATTTGCGAAAATGCTTGAACACCTTTTCAAAGTCGGACTGCGACCGGATGAAGACCCCAGGGTTCGCGCGCCACAGATACCAGGGCACGTCTTCGTGCGGATCATCGGTGAACAGATATCGGGTGAACCGGTTTCCCCGCTCCAGCCGCACCAGCCAGGGGGCCACATCCTTCAGCGTTTCAAAGGGTTGACCTTTGAAAAAGCAACGATGCTCCAGGTCCGAACTTGCCAGCAACTCCACCAGCCCCGGCACCTTTGCGGCGTCCAGAAGTGCGAATGTCTGTGTCGGTGGCTGCGGGTCGGCGTCGCCCGCCACGGTTGGCGCATCGGGCGCTGGCTGGCCGAAAAGGGCCTTTGCGATCGCGTGCGGCACGTAGTCCTGTGGCCCGTCAGGATCAAAACCGCCGTTCAGCGGTTCGACCGGTGCTATCACGGCCAGTGCGGGCGAAGCTGGCAAGGTGGCGCCTGACAGTGGCATTGACGCGGCATCGAGGGACCAGACATCACCCGGATCGTTCGAAACTGTCATACTTACCCGATTGATGTGGTCAAAAACTCTGGCAACACAATGGCATCGTGCGGAACATCGCATCTGTTGCGATTCGACGCAATCCCGGCCGGCCCGCACGTCACCGCGAACCGGGCATTTGCGAAACACGCAGCGCGATCATCAGGCAGTGTGCAGCGCGTCCAGAACGGCGCTGACGAGCCGGGCTTTTGTGCCCGGACCG
>JBGSRQ010000406.1:0-8575 GCA_041737515.1 Rhodobacterales bacterium
GCCTCTGCCTCGTCCAGGGTCGAGGCGACAAGCTTGGGCGCGCGGTCGCGGACCGATTGCGTATGCTCGGTCGCCTCGGCAAGTCGCTGGCCGCGTTGCAGATTGCGCAGGCGGGTCTCGTTTTCATCCAGCACCCGGCGAAAGCGGATGATTTCGGCATCATATGTGGCGACAGCGCGGGCGATGGTGTCGCGCTCGGCCTCAAGATGCGCGATGGCACCGGCGGCTTCGGTCGCAAGATCTTCGCGGCCTTTGGCGATGGCATCCAGCGCGCGCACCTCAAGATCGGCCAATTGTTCGGCGACACGCACTGCCGATTTCTTTTCGCGCTCGGCATAGGCCATGACCATGGCTACCGAGCGGCGCGCGGTTTCAACACCCGATGCGCAGTCGCGCAGTTGCTGACGCAGGATCGCCATGGACTGAGCGTCGGTAAGGGCTTCGGCAGCATCATGGGTCCGGCTGCGGAAGAGTGTGATAACGGTCTTGAGCATTTCAGTCTCCATTGCTATGAACGCTGTTCATGAAACCTTTATGCAGGATGCGTGAACGGTGTTCAAGATAATTATGAACGGTGTTCACGAAACAATCGAGATGGAAACAAGAAACAATCGCGAACAGCAGCGCGACGACCTGCGCAACCGCCTGATTGACGCGGCAGAAGCGCAGCTGGCCGCCGAAGGCCTTGCCGGTTTGAAAGCGCGTGAGGTCACGGCACAGGCGGGCTGCGCGCTGGGCGGGCTTTATAACGCGTTTGATGATCTGGACCGGCTGGTGCTGCATGTGAACCTTCGCACGCTGGCACGGTTGGGGCAGGCGCTGCGGGACGCGGTGCCGATCGGGGCTGCGGCAGACCGCAAGATGCTGGCGCTGGCGCAGGCTTATGTAACTTTTGCGCTGGGCAACCGCAAACTCTGGGCCGCGCTTTTTGATCATCGCCTGCCCGACGGGGTTGAGACGCCCGATTGGTATCTTTCCGCCCATTCCGTCCTGATCGCCGAGATTGCGCCGCCCTTGGCCGCGCTGCGCCCCGATCTGTCAAAAGAAGATCTGATGCTGCGGTCAAAAACCCTGTTCGCCGCCGTTCATGGCGTGGTGCAGCTTTCGCTGCAAGGGCGGTTCATCGGCGCGCCGCTGGAGCGGATCGAATCGGAAGTGGCGGCCCTTGTTACCGCCATGACGCGCGGGCTTTAGCGGGCTTTCAGCTTTTCTTGAGGCTGGCGGTGACGTAGTTGCACGACAGGTCGCGGGATGACAGTGACCAACTCCACGACAGCGGGTTGAAAACCATGCCCTTACGATCCACCGGCACCAGACCGGAGGCGCTGATCAGATTGTAAAGCTCGTCCGGGGTGATGAACTTGCGCCAGTCATGCGTGCCTTTGGGCAGCCAGCGCATTACCCATTCGGCCCCCACAATCGCCATCGCAAAGGATTTCGGGTTCCGGTTCAGGGTAGAGCAGATCATCAGCCCACCCTGCCGCAAAAGCCGCTGACAGGCGGTCAGATAAGCCAGCGGGTCGGCGACATGCTCGACCACCTCCATATTGAGAACGACGTCAAAGCGTTCGCCCGCAGCGGCAAGGTCTTCGGCGGTGGTATGACGATAGTCGATTGAAAGTCCCGACTGCTGTGCATGAAGTTGCGCGACGGGGATGTTGCGCGGGGCTGCATCGGCCCCCATCACCTCGGCTCCAAGCCGCGCCATGGGTTCGCTGAGAAGGCCGCCACCACAGCCGATATCCAGAATCCGAAGGCCCTTGAACGGCAGCGCGCTGGCCATATCGCGTTCAAACTCGGCGGCGATCTGGCTGGTAATGTAATCCAGCCGGCAAGGGTTCATCTGGTGCAGCGGCTTGAATTTTCCGGTCGGATCCCACCATTCGGCGGCCATCGCTTCGAACTTTGCGACCTCGGCGGGGTCGATTGTGGTGGCAGACATCGGGAACTCCTTGCGGTTTTGCGCGTGCTCGCGCAGTCTTTCCTCCTATATAGGACGATGATGGACTTAAGATCAGGCCAAAAACGCGCTGTCGAATATCTGTACCCGCCGATCGACCCGTTCGATCAGCGCGTGATTGATATGGGTGACGGGCACCGCATCTATGTGGAGCAATGTGGCAACCCCGCAGGTATCCCGGTGCTTGTGCTGCACGGCGGGCCGGGGGGCGGGTGCAGCCCGGCGATGCGGCGCTATTTCGACCCCGAGATGTTCCGCGTCGTGCTGTTTGATCAGCGCGGCTGCGGCCGCTCGCGCCCGCATGCGAGTGTCGAGAACAACACGACCTGGCATCTGGTCGGCGATATCGAGATGATCCGCAATGTTCTGGGGATCGACCGTTTCATCGTGTTTGGCGGAAGTTGGGGGGCCACGCTGGCGCTGATCTATGCGATCAGCCATCCCGACCGGGTGGCGCGGTTGGTGCTGCGCGGCGTGTTCCTGATGACGCAGGCCGAATTGAACTGGTTCTATGGCGGTGGGGCAGCGACGTTCTTTCCCGACCTCTGGGCACGGTTTGTGGCCCCCATTCCCGAAGATGAGCGCGGCGATCTGATTGCTGCCTACCACCGGCGGCTTTTCTGCGACATTCTGCCCGAGGAAACCCGCCACGCGCGGCTCTGGGCGAATTGGGAAAACGCATTGGCTTCGGTGCACAATGATGGCCATGTCGGCGACAGCCCCGCCGATTATGCCCGCGCCTTTGCCCGGTTGGAGAACCATTATTTCCAGAATGCAGGCTTTCTGGAAACCGACGGCTGGATCGAGGCGAACCGCAACAGCATCGCACATATTCCGACCGTCATCGTGCAGGGCCGCTATGACATGATCTGTCCGCCCGCCGCCGCCTGGCGACTGGCGCAGGGCTGGGCGAAATGCGATCTGCGGATTGTCGGGCTGTCGGGTCATGCGTTGTCGGAACCGGCGATTTCGGCAGAGTTGGTGCGGGTGATGGATCAGTTGCGGGTCATCTGACCGGGCGACCCGCCGCGCGACAAAAGGGCAGCTTCCCAAAAGGTCGCGGCGTGATAGAACACCGCCCATGAACATCCGGATCATCCGACACTTGCTGGTCTGTCTTGCCGCGCTGGCCATCAGCGTTGCAAGCGTGGTCTCGGCAGCGCGGATGACCGACGGCGCGACCAAACCGCAGCTTGTGGCCTATTACACGGTCAATGGTGCCGTGCTGGATGGATTCTGTGGCGAGAAACCGTCGTCGCACGACCATTCCTGTCCGTTTTGCCGCTTGCTGGCCGACGCACCCGACATCGCGCCCGCACCACGTCTGCTGCAACTGGTCGCAGGTGACGGCTGGGTTGCGCTGTCTGACCTGACGCCAATTTACAGAATTGCCGATCCGCGCATTCCGGTTCGCGGCCCCCCGACTGTGGTCTGACGTTTCGCGCGGTGAGCCGCGCGGTTCTTTCGCTACAGGATGCGCACCCCTTTTGGTGCGCTGCCATTGTCATTGATGCGGTGCGCCGCAGACAATTCGTCGGAGAAACCGGAATGAAATCTTTTATCCTCGCCTGCGGTCTGTGCGCCGTCGCCGCTGCAGCTCATGCCCATGTCACCCTTGAACAAACCGAAGCGGCGGCCGGGTCGACCGCCAAGATCACCCTTCGCGTCCCGCATGGTTGCGAAGGCCAGGCCACCCACACCGTTCGCGTTACTGTTCCGGAGGGGTTTTACGGGGTAAAGCCCATGCCCAAGGCGGGCTGGCAGCTTGATACGACTGTCGGAACATATGCGGCACCCTATACCAGCCACGGCCACACGATGTCTGAAGGCGTGACAGAAGTGGTCTGGTCCAGCGGAAACCTTGAAGATGCCTGGTATGACGAATTCATCATGCGCGGCAGTGTTGGCCCGGATGTCGCACCCGGCACGGTTCTGTTCTTTCCCACGGTGCAGGACTGTGACAGCGCGAAAGCGGAATGGATGGATACATCCGACGATGATGAAGCCGCTAAAGCAGCGCCCCGCCTGACAGTGACGGCGGCCACGGGCCATGATGATCATGCCGCGATGGTGATGTTCAAGCTGGGCGATCTGACCATCGAGCATCCGTTTTCCCGCGCCACGCTGCCGAATGCTCCGGTGGCGGGCGGGTTCATGACGGTGACGAACACCGGCACGACGGATGACCGTCTGATCGGCGCATCGTCGGATGTGGCAGGCCGGATGGAAGTGCATGAAATGGCGATGCAGGGTGATGTGATGAAGATGCGCCAGCTTGTCGATGGCCTGCCCATACCGGCGGGACAAACCGTCATGCTGAAACCGGGTGGTTTTCACATCATGTTCATGGACCTGAAAAAGCCGCTGGTCGAGGGTGGGGCGGTGAATGTGACCCTGACCTTCGAAAAGGCGGGCAGCATCGAAATTCCGTTGGAGATCGGCGCACCGAACCAGGGCGCGATGAAGCACGGCGGCCACGCCATGCCTGCGATGAACCCGTGAGGATGCCATGACAGATCGCCGAACACTTACCGTTGTGCTGTGGGGGCTGGTTGCCGTTGCCCTGATTCTGGTTCTTGGGTTTCGCTACCTTTCCCCTGGTATTCAGAACACACTCGCCGACCGTCTGGGGCGCGGGGACTATCACCTGACCATGACCGATGGTCAGCCCTTTACCGAGGCGACCCTTCAGGGCGCGCCATCGGCGGTGTTCTTTGGCTTCACCCATTGTCCCGAGGTTTGTCCGACCACGCTGGGTGAAATTGCCCAGTGGCAGGAAGAGCTTCAAAAGGACGGAACTCCGCTGCGGGTGTTTTTCGTGACCGTCGACCCCGAGCGGGATACGGTCGATTCGCTGCGCGAATATGTCTCGTGGGTGCCGGGTGTCACGGGCGTGTCGGGCGCGCCTTCGGAAATCGCCAAGGCGATCAAGTCGTTCGGCGTTTACGCGGCCAAGGTGCCACTGGACGGCGGTGGCTATACGATGGACCATTCGGCCAATGTCATGCTTTTCGACAGGCAAGGGCGGCTGTTTGAGCCGATTGGCTATCAAGAGGACTTTGACCGCGCTATCGGCAAGATCCGCCGCCTTGTTGCGCAATGAAAGATCGGGCGGCGGCAATGGTCGCCGCCCATTCCGCCAGATGCCCCTTGCGAACCGACGCGCTTTGCCCTAGATCACGAATAACAGAGCAGTCGGGGTCCAAACTCGGCGGCACCGAAGCTTGTGGCGGGCCTGTTGGCCCGCTTTTTGTTTTCAGCACCCGGCAAGGCTCCAATGTCCGACCTTATCGCCAAGACCGCCATCGACCGCAAACTGGCCGAAATTATCGGCCCCGTGATCGAGGGGCTGGGGTTCGAACTGGTGCGCATCCGTCTGATGGGCGGCAAGACTCGCATCCTGCAGATCATGGCCGACCGGCCTGATGGCGGCATCATCGTGGAAGACTGCGCCACGATTTCGACGGCGGTATCTGCGGTGCTGGATGTCGAAGACCCGCTGGAGGATCAGTATGTGCTGGAAGTCTCCTCGCCCGGGATCGACCGGCCTTTGACGCGGCTGAAGGATTTCGACATGTGGGAAGGCTATGAGGCCCGCATAGAGACGACCGAACTGATCGACGGGCGCCGCCGCTTCAAGGGGATGCTGGCGGGCACCGAAGACGACGAGGTTCTGATCGAGATTGAGGAAGGCGCAGAGACACTGACCATCGGTCTCAAATTCGACTGGCTTTCGGACGCCAAACTGATTCTGACCGACGATCTGATCGCCGAGATGCTGCGCCAGCGCAAAGCCTCGGGTGTGATCGACGAAACCCAATTCGACGAGATTGAAACCAGCGAAGGGGATGAGGCCGACGAGGCTGAGACCCCGGTGACCAAACACTAAGGGAGACAATGCGATGGCGATTACTTCGGCCAACCAGCTGGAACTTTTGCAGACCGCCGAGGCGGTGGCGCGCGAAAAGATGATCGACCCCGGTCTGGTGATCGAGGCGATGGAAGAAAGCCTCGCCCGGGCCGCCAAGTCACGTTACGGCTCGGAGCTTGATATCCGCGTCAAGATCGACCGCAAGACCGGTCGCGCCACGTTTGCGCGCATCCGCACCGTGATTGCCGACGATGCCGAGCTGGAAAACCACCACGCGCAGATGTCGGTAAAGGATGCGAAAAAGCATCTGGCCGACCCGCAGCCGGGTGATGAAATCATCGACGAAGTGCCGCCGGTCGATCTGGGCCGGATCGCCGCGCAATCGGCCAAGCAGGTGATCTTGCAGAAGGTCCGCGAGGCCGAGCGTGACCGCCAGTATGAAGAATTCAAGGATCGTCAGGGCCAGATCATCAACGGTCAGGTCAAGCGCGAGGAATACGGCAACATCATCGTCGATATCGGTCGCGGCGAAGCGATTCTGCGCCGGAACGAAAAGATCGGCCGCGAAAGCTATCGCCCGAACGACCGCATCCGCTGTTACATCAAGGATGTGCGCCGCGAACCGCGCGGGCCCCAGGTGTTTCTGTCACGCACCGATCCGCAGTTCATGGCCGAGCTGTTCAAGATGGAAGTGCCGGAAATCTACGATGGCATCATCGAGATCAAGGCTGTGGCGCGCGACCCCGGCAGCCGGGCCAAGATTGCCGTGATCAGCTATGACAATTCGATTGACCCTGTCGGCGCATGCGTCGGTATGCGCGGCAGCCGGGTTCAGGCCGTGGTGAACGAGCTTCAGGGCGAAAAGATCGACATCATTCCGTGGAATCAGGATCAGGCGACTTTCCTTGTGAACGCGCTGCAGCCTGCCGAGGTTTCCAAGGTTGTGATCGACGAAGAGGCCGGCAAGATCGTGGTCGTGGTGCCAGACGAGCAGCTTAGCCTCGCCATCGGTCGGCGCGGGCAAAACGTGCGTCTGGCCAGCCAGTTGACCGGGCTTGATATCGACATCATGACGGAATCGGATGAAAGCGCGCGCCGTCAGGCCGAATTCACCGAGCGCACCCAGCTGTTCATCGACACGCTGGATATCGACGAGATGATGGCGCAGCTTCTGGTATCGGAAGGCTTCACCAATCTGGAAGAAGTGGCCTATGTCGAGGTTGACGAATTGCTGTCCATCGACGGGTTCGACGAAGGCACCGCAGGCGAATTGCAGGCCCGTGCCCGTGATTACCTTGAGGCCGCGAACACCAAGGCGCTGGAAAACGCCCGCGCCATGGGTGTTGAAGACAGCCTGGTGAACTTCGAGGGTCTGACGCCGCAGATGCTGGAGGCTTTGGCCAAGGACAACATCAAGACGCTGGAAGACTTCGCGACCTGCGCCGATTGGGAACTGGCCGGCGGCTGGACTACGGCGAACGGTCAGCGGGTCAAGGATGATGGCGTGCTGGAGCCTTTCGATGTCAGCCTTGAGGAAGCGCAGACCCTTGTCATGACCGCGCGGGTTATGCTGGGCTGGGTGGATCCTGCCGAACTTGAACCCAAAGGCGACGATGCCGATATGGAGGTCGAGGCGTAAGCCTCGAGCCAACCAGACATGACCCGCGGCGGACGGAACGATGACCACGAAGACCCCGAACGCCGCTGCATCGTAACGGGTGAGCGTCAGCCCAAGGCCGGGCTGATCCGGTTTGTGATCGGGCCTGATGCGCAGGTGGTGCCGGACCTTCTGGCCAAATTGCCGGGGCGCGGCATCTATGTGTCGGCTGACCGGGCAGCGTTGGACAAGGCGGCTGCCAAGGGTTTGTTTTCAAGGGCCGCGAAACAGGCCGTCGTGGTGCCCGAAGGTCTTACCACGATGGTCGAGGCGCAGCTTGTGCGCCGGGTCGTTGACCTGATCAGCATGGCGCGCAAGACGGGCGGTGCCGTGACCGGGTTTGAAAAGGTGAAAGAGTGGTTGGTGAACGGCAAGGCGCGGGTTCTGATCCAGGCCAGCGACGGGTCGGAACGCGGAAAGGCAAAGCTTCACCCCCCGGAAGGTGAGAACCGGTTCATCGGTTGCATCACCTCTGGGGAATTGGGTTTGGCTTTCGGACGGGACTATGCAATACACGGCGCGCTTGCGGCTGGTGGACTCAACCAACGTGTTGTAGAGGAAGCCGCACGGCTCGCCGGATTTCGCGAGCAGACGGGCGGCACAGCCGCCGAAAAGGATAGACAAGACGCATGAGCGATACTGACGGGAAGAAACCTCTGGGCCTTGGCGGCGTGCCGCGTTCGGGACAGGTGAAGCAAAGCTTCAGCCACGGCCGGACGAAAAGTGTGCTGGTCGAGACCAAGCGCAAGCGCGTTGTCGTGCCGACAAAGCCAGGCACGACCGCAGCAACCGGGACAACGACGACGGTTGCCGGTGATCCGTCCAAGCGGCCCGCAGGCATTTCGGATGTCGAGATGGAACGCCGGATGGCGGCGCTGCGCAACGCCAAGGCGCGCGAAGCTGAAGATGCGTTGAAACGCGCCGAAGACGACCGTGTGCGCGAAGAAGACCGCGCCCGTCGCCGCGAAGAGATCGAAACCAAGGAACGCGAGGATGCGGCCCGCGAAGCCGCCCTCAAAGCGCGCGCCGAAGAAGAAGAGCGCGCCGCCAAAGCCGAAGCTGCCGCAAAAGCCGAAGCCAGCGAGGC
>JBGSRQ010000426.1:0-7600 GCA_041737515.1 Rhodobacterales bacterium
GCAGCCTTGCCCGCGCCGATGCGGTCAAGCACGGCCAGACCAACCGGCTGGATCACCAGCCCCGACCCGACCGGACGCGGCACATCAAAGCGTCCGAACACGGTCGCATCATGGCCCGCGTCCGTCAGAAGGTTGGCCACAGCCAGACCGCCGACACCCGCGCCGCTTACTGTAATCTGCACGCTTTAACCCCTTGTCGGACAGATCCGAAGGATCATGCAGCGCGGGTGTGTGCAAGACCCGCACGCGGGCGTGAATGGCGGGGACGGAGCCTGCGGCGCGAGTATTTTTGCAAAAATGAAGTCGCGCGGATCAAGGGGGGCAAGGTTTGCGCTGCACCCTTTACCACCCGGCGGTGGCACTTTATAAGGCCGCCATGCGATACGGTCTGATCCTTGCATCCCGAATTATGCGCCCGGCGGTCTGACACCCAGACGCCGGACCAAGGCGAATGTGCCGCACCCCGTTTCCCAGACATTGCCCGCCAAAGGATCGCCCTCATGTGCGCCGAGACGACTGAACCGAGTGTTGACTACCGTGACACCGTTTTTCTGCCCGAAACCGAGTTTCCGATGCGCGCGGGCCTGCCCCAGCGTGAACCGGAATGGCTGGAGCGTTGGGCGCGGATCGGGGTTTATGACCGCCTTCGCGAAAAGCCGGGCCGCGCGCCGTTCACGCTGCATGACGGGCCGCCATACGCCAACGGGCATCTGCACATTGGTCATGCGCTGAACAAGGTGCTCAAGGACATGGTTGTGCGCAGCCAGCAGATGATGGGCCGCGACGCGCGTTATGTGCCGGGTTGGGATTGCCACGGTCTGCCGATCGAATGGAAGATCGAAGAGCAGTACCGCGCCAATGGTCTGGACAAGGACGCGGTGGATACCGTGACCTTCCGCCGCGAATGTCGCAAGTTCGCGGAAGGTTGGGTGGATATCCAGCGCGACGAGTTCAAGCGGCTGGGCATCACCGGCAACTGGGCCGACCCCTACCTGACCATGAATTACCACGCCGAGGCCGTGATCGCGGGCGAGTTCATGCAGTTTCTGATGAACGGCTCGCTTTATCAGGGATCAAAGCCCGTGATGTGGTCGCCGGTGGAAAAGACCGCTCTGGCCGAGGCCGAGGTGGAGTATCACGACGCAACAAGCCACATGATCTGGGTGCGCTTTCGCGTGGCCACGATCAACGCGCGGTTCACGCCGTCGGGGCGGATGCCGCTGGAGACCGAGGTCGAGATGCATCGTGTCCGGATGGGCGAGTTGCTGGGCGCGCAGGTCGTGATCTGGACCACGACACCCTGGACCATCCCGCAAAACCGCGCGGTCGCCTTCAACCCCGCGATTGCCTATGGGCTTTATGAGGTGACCGAGGTGGCCGAGGGGGCAACCGCAAGGCCCGGCGAAAAGCTGATGGTTGCCGAAAAGCTGGCAGAGGGGATTTTTGCTTCGGCCAAGGTGACGGGCTTTCAGCATCTGCGCCGGGTTGAAACCGACGAGCTTTCAGCTTTGGTCATGGCGCATCCTTTCCGGGGTGTTGAGGGCGGTGCGGGCGAGTGGGACTACGACGTGCCCATGCTGCCGGGCGATCATGTCACCGATGATGCGGGCACGGGTTTTGTGCATACCGCCCCCAGCCACGGCGATGACGACTATCAGCTGGGGCTGAAATTCGGTCTGCCGATGACCTATAATGTGGAACCTGACGGCAGCTACCGCGCCGATCTGCCGTTGTTTGGCGGGCAGGCGATCATCTTGCCTGACGGCAAGGAAGGCCCGGCCAACGTGTCGGTGATCAAGCAGCTTGCCTACAGCGGCACGCTGTTTGCAAAGGGCAAGCTGAAGCATTCTTACCCGCATTCATGGCGTTCCAAAGCGCCCTTGATCTATCGCAACACGCCGCAGTGGTTTGTGGCGATTGATGCAAAGCTTGACGACGGCATGGGGCAATATGGCGACACGATCCGGACCCGTGCGCTGACATCAATCGACACCCTGGTGCAATGGACGCCGCAATCGGGGCGCAACCGGATTCATTCGATGATCGAGGCTCGTCCCGACTGGGTGCTGAGCCGCCAGCGTGCCTGGGGCGTGCCGATGACAGCCTTTGTCAAGAAGGGTGCCAAGCCCGCCGATGCGGATTTCCTGCTGCGCAACCCACAGGTCAATGCACGCATCCTTGCCGCGTTCGAGGCCGAGGGCGCGGATGTCTGGTATGTGGAGGGTTTCAAGGACCGGATGCTTTCGGGGTTTGTGGATCCATCTGAATATGAACAGTTGTTTGACGTTCTGGACGTCTGGTTTGACAGCGGGTCCACCCATGCGTTCGTGCTGCGCGACCGCGCGGATGGCACCGTGGACGGCATCGCGGATCTGTATCTTGAGGGCACCGATCAGCATCGCGGCTGGTTCCATTCGTCAATGCTGCAAGCCTGCGGCACCAAGGGGCGTGCGCCTTACCGGGGGGTGCTGACGCACGGGTTCACGCTGGACGAGAAGGGCATGAAGATGTCCAAATCGCTGGGCAACATCATTGCACCCCAAGCCGTCATTGACGAATACGGCGCCGATATCCTGCGGCTGTGGGTGGCGCAGACCGACTACACGATTGATCAACGCATCGGCAAGGAAATCCTGAAAGGGGTGGCAGACAGCTATCGCCGTTTGCGCAACACGATGCGGTTCATGCTGGGCAACCTTGCCGGGTTCACCGAGGCCGAAAAGGTGGCAGCGTCGGATATGCCGGAACTGGAGCGCTGGGTGCTGCACCGTCTGGCCGAGTTGGACGCCGAAGTGCGTTCGGGCTATGCAGCCTATGATTTTCAGGGCGTGTTCACCAAGCTGTTCGCTTTTGCGACAACCGATCTGTCGGCGGTTTATTTCGACATCCGCAAGGATGCGCTTTACTGCGATGCGGCCACATCCGTGCGCCGCCGTGCCGCACGCACCGTTCTGGATGCCGTGTTCCACCGGCTGACAACATGGCTGGCCCCGGTTCTGGTGTTCACCATGGAGGATGTCTGGTTGTCGCGGTTTCCGGGCGATGACAGTTCCGTTCATTTGCAGGATATGCCGGAAACGCCCGAGGCCTGGCTTGACCCTGCTTTGGCTGCGAAATGGGCGGGTATCCGGCAGGTGCGGCGCGTGGTGACGGCGGCGCTTGAGGTGCAGCGCACCGCCAAGGTCATCGGCGCCAGCCTTGAGGCAGCCCCGGTCGTTCATGTGGAGGACGCGGGCGTGCTGGCGGCGCTGAAATCGGTGGATTTCGCGAACCTGTGCATCACCTCGGCGCTAAGCCTGACCGGTGATCCTGCACCGTCCGAGGCGTTCCGGTTGGGCGACGTGCCGGGCGTTGGCGTGGTTTTCGAGATGGCGGACGGACAGAAATGCCAGCGCTGCTGGCAGATCCTGCCCGATGTGGGCCATCACAGCCACCCGCACACCTGTGCGCGCTGCAACGACGCGTTGGGATAAGCCACCGCAGCCCCGGATTTACTCCGGGGCCGCCACCTCAGTTGATGTTCAGGCGGTTCCAGCGGATCGACGACCACAGCGACCAGCCGATCAGTGCCGCGCCGCCAAGCCCCGTCACCACCTCGGGGATATGCACAATGGCCTGCAGATACATGATCCCCGACAGGATCAGGATCGCATAGAACGCGCCATGTTCCAGATAGCGATACTCGGCCAGCGTGCCGCGTTCGACCAGCATGATCGTCATCGAGCGCACATACATCGCGCCGATGCCAAGGCCGATGGCGATGACAAACAGGTTCTGCGACAGCGCAAAGGCACCGATAACCCCGTCAAACGAGAACGAGGCGTCCAGAACCTCCAGATAGATGAACGCCCCGAGGCCGCCCTTTACGGCCATGTCGCGGGCATCCTGCGTTGCGTCAAGCAATCCGCCCAGAACCTCGACCAGCAGAAAGGTCAGAAGCCCCCAGATCGCGGCGCTGACGAAAACCGTATGCTCGGGGCCAGGCAGCAGCGTGCCGAAAAGCAGAACTGCGCTTAGCGTCACCGCCACGGTAATGCCTTTGATGGTTGCGAATTTCGCCATCCGCACTTCCAGCCAGCGCACCCAATGCACTTCCTTTTCGTGATCGAAAAAGTAGCTCAGGCCCACCAGCATCAGAAATGTGCCGCCAAAGCCTGCGATGGGCAGATGCGCCTCTTGCATGACGGCTGCATATTCCTGCGGGCGATAGGCCGCCATTCGGATTGCGTCCAGCGGGCCGACATGCGCCGCGACGACAACGATCAGCAGCGGAAACACGATTCGCATGCCAAAGACCGCGATCAGGATGCCCCATGTCAGGAAGCGGCGTTGCCAGATCGGGCTCATGTCCTTCAGCTTGTTGGCATTCACGATGGCATTGTCGAACGACAGCGAGATTTCAAGCACCGCCAGAACGGCACAGATGAAAAACACCGACAGCGTGCCCGACAACGTGCCGGTCGTGCGCCAGCCCAGCAGCGCGCCAAGCAAAAGCCCGGCCACGGTGACGACGATGGCCCATTTGAAATAGCGGAGTGTGGGGTGCGCGCCTGTGCTCATGCCCGGCGCGCCTGTGCCGCGCGACCAGCGGGAATATGCGGAATGTTCATGGATTGATGCTTCGGGCGGCAGAACGCTTGCAAGGTGCCGACATCATGAAAGCGCCGCGCAGCTTTCACCAGAGGGGCCCGGTCACCACAATCATCGCCCCGACGGAGCTTGGACAGACATAGAGTGTTTCAACGCGATGAACAAGATGCCCATAAGGCCTGCTGGCGGTTGGATTTCCGCGTCACCCCTGCTAAAGGTGTCGGGACTTCGGATGGTTCGCAACTGCCATCGGGGCGCCGTCCCCCGAGCCCCACGATCCCCGGCAAGACACGAGCAAAGGTCGACCGGTCCCTCCCGGTGATGCAGATATGGATTTTTCGATGACACCTTTGCTGACGTACAGCGACCAATGGATCGGCAACATCAAGGGCGATATCCTGTCGGGGCTGGTGGTGGCACTGGCGCTGATCCCCGAGGCGATTGCGTTCTCGATCATCGCGGGCGTTGATCCCAAGGTGGGGCTTTACGCCAGCTTTTCCATCGCGGTTATCACGGCAATCACCGGCGGACGGCCTGGCATGATCTCGGCGGCGACGGCGGCGACGGCGGTCCTGATGGTGACGCTGGTCAAGGAACATGGGTTGCAATTCCTGCTGGCGGCCACGGTTCTGGCGGGGCTTTTGCAGATTGCTGCGGGCTATCTGCGGTTGGCCTATGTGATGCGGTTCGTGTCACGGTCGGTCATCACCGGGTTTGTGAACGCGCTGGCAATCTTGATTTTCATTGCGCAATTGCCCGAGCTTGATCCTGCCAAGGTCACGCCGATCACCTATGCGATGGTGGCCGCGGGGCTGGCGATCATCTATCTTCTGCCGCGATTTACCTCGGTGGTGCCCTCGCCCCTTGTCGCCATTGTGGTGCTGACGGCGGTGACGATGAGCATCGGCATTGATGTGCGCACGGTGGGCGACATGGGTGCACTGCCCGACACGCTGCCGATGTTCCTGATCCCGCAGATCCCCCTGACGTTCGAGACGGTGCAGATCATCGCGCCCTATTCGATTGCGATTGCGCTGGTCGGCCTGCTGGAAAGCATGATGACCCAGACCATAGTCGATGATCTGACCGACACCTCTTCCGACCGACGGCAGGAGTGTATCGGGCAGGGCCTTGCCAATACCGCAACCGGGTTCATCGGCGGCATGGCGGGCTGTGCGATGATCGGACAAAGCATCATCAACGTGAAATCGGGAGGACGCGGGCGGCTTTCCACCTTTGTGGCCGGGGTGATGCTGCTGGTGTTCTGCGTGGGCCTTGGCGATTGGGTCGGGCAGATACCGATGCCCGCACTGGTCGCGATCATGCTGATGGTGTCGATCGGGACGTTTTCATGGGCGTCGATCGCGGCATTGCGCACGAACCCCGCGTCGTCTTCCATCGTGATGCTTGCAACGGTTGGATTTGTGGTCTTTACCCACAACCTTGCCATCGGGGTTCTGGTCGGAGTGCTGCTGTCGGGCATCTTTTTCGCCGCCAAGATCGCGCAATTGTTCGGTGTGACCTCTGAGTTGTCAGCGGATGGCAGCACCCGCACTTATCGGGTCGAGGGGCAGTTGTTTTTTGGGTCGGCCGAAGATTTCACCAAGGCGTTCGATTTCCGCGAGGGGCTGGCATGCGTGGTGATCGACGTTACCCACGCGCATATCTGGGATATCTCGTCGGTGGCAGCGCTTGATATGGCGGTGATGAAGTTTCAGAGGCGCGGGTCAGTTGTCAGCGTCGTCGGCATGAACCATGCATCGGAAACCATCGTGGACCGGCTGACCATCCAGGACAAGGAACACGCGCTGGAGCCATCAACATCCTAGACGCAGCCCCGGACCTGATCCGGGGCCTCTGCCCGACGTGATCCAGGGCCTCTGCCGGACGCCACGAGGAGGCCCCGGATCAGGTCCGGGGCGGCGTCGGTGCCTTCCTTGTCCGCTGGCTAGCGGATTCGCCTTGTGCGTTCGGGGATGATCTGCTGCACGACGCCTGCAAAGACCAGATAAAGCGACGTTACAGCCAACCCCCAATGCGCCCAGCTTTCGGGGTAAAAGTCGACCCAGGCCGCCCAGCCTGCAAAGAACACCCACGCCAGGGTCATCGGCAAGCTGACCGTCCGCCAACGTTCGGTCCGCACGGGGTGGATGAATTTCAGGTTGGTGAACATGGCAACGGTCAGCGCCACCACGATGAACAGGATCGTCCCGTCGCCGGGCTTGAGCGCAAACAGTACCAGAACGACCATGTTCCAGCAGGCCGGAAAGCCTGCGAATGAGTAGTCCTTGGTCTTCATGCGGGTGTCGGCAAAATAGATGACCGATCCGTAAACGATGACGATGATCGCAATCCACCCCGTCCATCCCTGCAACAGCCCCGATTTGAACAGCGCATAGGCCGGAATGAAAACATAGGTCAGATAGTCGATGATCAGATCAAGCAGCACGCCGTCATAGGTGGGCCAGTTCGTCTTAACGTCATAGCGGCGCGCCAAAGGCCCGTCGATGCCATCGACAAACAGGGCGGCGACAAGCCACAGGAACATCAGATCCCATTTGCCCTCCACTGCGGCCAGCATGGACAGCATCGACAAGACCGCACCGGTGGCGGTGAGCAGATGCACGGACAAAGCTTTGAGACGCAGGTTCATCGGAACGTCATCGCTGAAAAATGGCTCGGTATCAAGCACTCGCCTGCCGCTTTGGCGGTCAGGCGCGCGGATGGGCGGCGTTGTACACGTCCAGCAGGCGGGCGGTGTCGACGGCGGTATAGGCTTGGGTTGTGGACAGCGAGGAGTGGCCCAGCAGTTCCTGTATCGCGCGCAGATCGCCCCCCGCCGACAGAAGATGCGTCGCAAACGAATGGCGCAGGGCGTGCGGCGTGGCCGAGGACGGCAAGCCAAGCTGGTGGCGCACCTTTTCCATCACCAGCGCGATCAGGCGGGGGTTCAGCGGCCCACCCCGGCTGCCGCGAAACAACGCCCGTTCGGGGGTCAGGTCTTAGGGGC
>JBGSRQ010000430.1:0-3752 GCA_041737515.1 Rhodobacterales bacterium
CCTTTGCCGAACCCGGCACAGCGCCTTTGCGTGACAATGACCTGCGCCCCTTTGCCGGTCTTGCGGGGCTTGTGGCCAAGGCGCAGGGGGGCGGGAGCGATGGTGGGTCGGGCGGCGAAAGTTGACGCCATTGCACGGCCCGGAAAAACCTGTAGAAAACACTTGCGCCGGGGCAGAAAGCCAGTATGTTCCGCGCCTCGCTTACATGGCGGAACGGGCCTTCTGCGATCACGCAGCGATGGACATTTCGCGGAACTAAATCAGGGGTTTACCCCTTCATAACCTGAGGTCGAGACATGGCTGTCCCGCAGAACCGAGTCACCAAATCCAAGCGCAACATGCGCCGCTCGCATGACGCTCTGGTGGCATCGAACCCCGCCGAATGCGCCAACTGTGGCGAGTTGAAGCGCCCGCACCACGTTTGTGGCGCCTGCGGCCACTATGACGCACGCGAAGTCGTTGCGACCACGAAAGAGGTCGATCTGGACGAAGACGCGGCGTAAGTCGCGCGGCAGAGACGCTGCATCCCATGACGAACGGAACCAATCTTCCGGCTCAGGGCGCGCAGCGTTTCGTCATTTCCGTTGATGCGATGGGTGGTGACCACGGGCCGGCAGCAGTTGTTGCCGGCTGTGTTGCGTCTGCGGCCAAGAACTCTGAAATTGGCTTTATCGTTCATGGCGATGAAGCGGTGCTGACACCGCTGATCGCCAAGCGGCGCGAACTTGACGGACGCTGCACCATCCGTCATGCGCCCCGCGTCGTCACGATGCACGACAAACCCAGTCAGGTGATGCGCCACGGTGAAGGCACGTCGATGTGGTCGTGCATCGAAAGCGTGCGCAATGCCGAGGCGACGGTTGCCGTTTCGTGTGGCAACACCGGCGCCTTGATGGCGGTGTCCGTGATCCGCCTGCGCCGCCTGCCCGGCGTGAACCGCCCGGCGATTGCCTGTTTCTGGCCGTCGCGCAACCCGGCAGGCTTCAACGTGATGCTTGACGTGGGCGCCGACATCAAGGCCGATGCCGAGGATTTCCTGCAATACGCGACGATGGGTGCGACCTATGCCCGCAACGGTCTGCACCTCGACCGGCCCCGGGTGGGCCTGTTGAACGTCGGCACCGAAGAGCACAAAGGCCGTGCCGAATTGAAAGAAGCGCATGACCGCATGGCCGCCGCTGCCGATGCCGGCGGCTATCAGTTCGTCGGGTTTGTTGAAGGCGGCGATATTCCGGGCAGCCGGTGCGATGTGATCGTGACCGATGGTTTCACCGGCAACATCGCGCTGAAAACCGGCGAGGGCACGGCAAAACTGATTTCGGATTTCCTGCGTGAAGCGTTCAACGCAACCTACCTTTCGAAATTTGCGGCTCTTCTGGCACTTGCGTCTCTGAAGCGCCTGCAAAAGCGGATTGATCCGCGCCGCCAGAATGGTGGCGTGTTTCTTGGCCTGAACGGCACGGTGGTGAAATCGCATGGGGCCGCCGACGCGACCGGCGTTTCGGCAGCGATCAAACTGGCGTTCCAGCTTGCACAATCAGGGTTTCAGGACCGGCTTGCGGCACGCCTTGCCTCGACGGCGGTTGCTGGCAAACCCGCGCCCCCAGAACGGGAAATACCCCAATGACCCTACGCGCCGTTGTCAAAGGGGTCGGGCACTATCTGCACGACCGTGTGGTTCCAAATTCGGAACTTGAAGCACTGGTCGAGACGTCGGATGAATGGATTCGGTCCCGCTCGGGGATCGAGCGGCGGCATTTCGCGGCCGAAGGGCAGATGACGTCCGACCTTGCAACCCGTGCCGCCGTTGCCGCCCTTGCCAATGCCGGGATCACGGCTGACGACATCGACGCGATCATAGTCGCGACCTCGACCCCTGATCTGACCTTTCCCGCCGTGGCGACCATGGTGCAGGCCAATCTGGGCATGACGCGCGGCTTTGCATTCGATGTGCAGGCCGTCTGCGCGGGGTTCGTGTTCGCGCTGACCAATGCGAATGCGCTGATCCTGTCGGGGTCGGCGCGGCGCGTTCTGGTGATCGGGGCGGAAACCTTCAGCCGCCTGATGGATTGGAACGACCGCACGACCTGCGTTCTGTTCGGCGACGGAGCAGGCGCTTTGGTGCTTGAGGCGGCCGAGGGTGCGGGCATCAACACCGATCGCGGCATCCTGTCCAGCGATCTGAATTCGGACGGGCGCTACAAGGATATTCTTTACGTCGATGGCGGCACGTCGACCGGCACCACGGGGCATCTGCGGATGCTGGGCAAGGAAGTGTTCCGCCATGCCATCGAAAAGCTGGCCTCCACCGCCCATCTGGCGCTGGAAAAGGCGGGGCTTACGGGCGGCGATGTCGACTGGATCGTGCCGCATCAGGCCAATTTGCGCATCATCAGTGGCACCGCACAGCGCATGCAGGTGCCGATGGAGCGCGTCGTGGTGACGGTGCAGGATCACGGCAATACGTCCGCCGCATCGATTCCCCTTGCCCTTTCAGTGGGCGTGCAACGCGGCCAGATCAAGCCCGGCGATCTGATCGTGACCGAGGCGATCGGCGGCGGATTGGCCTGGGGGGCCGTTGTTCTGCGCTGGTAGGCGCGAAAGTTCGCTTTCATCGCACTGAAACAACCTGTTCCAAGTGGTTGATATTGACTCGTAAATTCAAAGGCCGCATCCTTCTCAAAAATCCGGGGGGATATGATGAGTGAAAAGACCCTGACACGCATGGATCTGAGCGAGGCGGTATTTCGCGAAGTCGGCCTGTCGCGCAATGAAAGCGCGCAACTGGTCGAAACCGTGCTTACGCATATGTCTGACGCGCTGGCCAGTGGCGAGACGGTCAAGATCTCGTCCTTCGGCACGTTTTCGGTGCGCGACAAATCAGCCCGTGTCGGCCGCAACCCCAAGACCGGGGATGAGGTGCCGATCAGCCCGCGCCGTGTGCTGACCTTCCGCCCGTCGCATCTGATGAAAGACAGTGTGGCCAAGGGCCGCGCCGGTTAAGCGGAGGCCGCCCGGTGGATAAATCAGCCGAGGCTTTTCGCACCATCAGCGAGGTCGCCGACCATCTGGACACGCCCGCCCATGTGCTGCGGTTCTGGGAAAGCCGTTTTCCCCAGATCAAGCCGGTCAAGCGGGCGGGTGGGCGGCGCTATTACCGCCCATCGGATGTGGCCTTGCTTGCGGGCATTCGCAGACTGCTGCACGACGAAGGCATGACCATTCGCGGCGTGCAGAAAGTGCTGCGCGAACAAGGCGTTCGCCACGTTGCCGGTTTGACCGAAGATAATGGCCCCGATGCCTATGACGCCGTAGCGGCCGCGCATGCCCCGGCCCGCGCGCCTGAATCAGCGCAGGTGTTCGATCTGACCGACCGGGTGCGCGAACCTGCACAGATCGAGGTTCCAGATGATGCAGACGCGCTGCCGCATGCCGATGATGCAGGCCGTGCGGTCGGTGATCAGGATGCGCTGAACCATGCGCGCGCACCTGCCAGCGACCTGCCGATTGATGACACCGTCAGTGCAGACGCAGACGTGACCTTTGACGATGCCGCAGCCGACCTGCCGTCGGAGGCTGCTTCCGCTGATGGCCCATCGCCGGATGTGGCTGACCCCGCACAGTATGATACACCCGACCACCCTGCCCTGCACGATGATGCGGCACCGGCAGGCCAGCCGTCTGATCTTTTTGACACCGCGCCGCCGCCCGCATGGTCGCCAGACCGGTCCGATGTCTGGCCGCCCTCGCGC
>JBGSRQ010000431.1:0-2077 GCA_041737515.1 Rhodobacterales bacterium
CGATCTCGAGGCGCGCTCGGCCACGACGCGGTCGATCAGCCCTTCGGCCCGTTCGACCGAGCCAAGCAGCGCCAGAAGCGCGCCCTTTTCACCCGAGGCGACTTCACGGTTCTGCAGGGCCTGCCAGCGCAGTTCTTCGAACTCGGGCACAACGCTGTGGCCCGCAGGCATGCGAGGCTGCATCGCGGGGTCGAACAGGACCCGGTTCATCGACTGGTCCAGCCGCTCCAGCCCCTTGTCCAGCAGCACGCGCGCGGCAGACGAGAACGGCTCGCGCTTCACCCGGCGCGCGATCTGGTAAAGTGAATCCGACAGGGCCGAGGTGAAGTCGACCTCTTCGATCAGCGAGGCCACGAGGTCCAGCTGATCGCGTGACAGCCCGTCCTGAAACAGCTGCGACTGGAAGGCGCGGATCTCGCGGCTCAGCACATCCGTCGCAGCCCGATGCTCGCCCGGATCCTTGGGCGCGCCGGGCTTGCCCCGCGCAATGTCAAGGAAAACCGCCCCGGCACGCAGGTGCCGTTCAGCCTCTTGCTGCACGGCGGGAAGGGCTGCATCGAAGTCTGCGACCAGTTTCTTGTCAAGAAAACGCGGCACGGAATAGTCTTCGATATCGTCAGCCGTGCTGTGCCCGACCCGCGCCAGAAATCGCTCGAACGTGCTGACAAAGGGGAACAGGATGATCAGGTTGAAGATGTTGAAGACGATCGAGAAGGCACCCACGGCAATCGGCACCCCGGGGAAGGTTTCCTGCCCTTCGACGATCACCGCTGCGCCGGGATCAATGCCCCAGGCGGCCAGTGCCAACTTCAGCACCCAGATCGCCGGGAAGAACATCGCCAGCACCACAGCCACGCCGATGAAGTTGAAACTGATATGCGCGTAGGCCGCACGCTTGGCGTTCTTTGACAAGTTCAGAGACGCCATCCATGAGGTGATCGTGGTGCCAAGATCGGCGCCCACCGCAAAGGCGATGGCGGTTTCCCACGACAGGATGCCCGACGCGCCCAGACCCATCACGATGCCGATGGTGGCCGAAGAGGAATGGATGAGCGCGGTGATCAGCGCCGCCAGCAGCACACACATGACGACGCCGCCAAAGGTGCTGGCATCCAGCGATTGGATCACTTCCAGCACTTCGGGCATCTTGCGCAACGGCTTCAGACCGCCCGTCATCAGGTTCAGCCCGTAGAAGATGAGCGCAAAGCCCATCGAGGCCAGCGAGATGTTGCGCAGCCGGTCATTTTTCGCAAAGCAGTAGACCGTTGCAAAGATGCCGCCGAAGAACAGGCCCAACGGCCCCAGGGGCAAGGCGATCAGGCCGTTACCCAGCGTCGTGCCTACATTGGCCCCCATGATGACCGAAATGGCCGACCGCAGGCCAAGAACGCCCGCATTGACCAACCCCACTGTCATGACCGTCATCGCGGTCGAAGACTGGATGATGCCGGTGATGACAGTTCCCGCGATCACGCCCTTGACGGGCGTGCCGGCCATCTTGGCCAGCCATTCGCGCATTTTGTTGACGGACAAGGCTTGGATACCACTCGCCATGAACTCGAGACCCAGCAGGAAGATGCCCAGGCCCCCGATCACGGGAACGATGATCTCTTTGAACAGATCGACTTCCACGGTGTCACCTCAAATTTGCGCTTTGCGCCGTTTCAGCTTTGCGATTTGAAGGCAGCTGCCCAATAGGCCTCAACTTCGGCGACGACCTGAGGGGGCAGCGAAACATAGCCAAGCGCATCCGCCTGACGCGTCGCTTCGGCATAGAAGTAGCGAAAGAAGGTCAGGGCACGCTCGTTCTGGGACGTGTTCTGATCGCGCCGCATCACACCATAGACGGTAGCGGTCATCGGCCAGTCGCCACCCGTTGCGGGCGCCGTTGCCGTGACGCCGCCGCCAGCGGTCCAGAACCCGCCCGAAACCGCCGCGCGGATCGTTTGCGGACCGGGTGCCACGGTTTCCCCGGCACCGTTCACCAGTTGCACGATGTTCAGACCGGCCCTGCGGGCCTGCCCTGTCTCGGCATAGCCAATGGCCCCGGGAGCGGCCTTGACGGCCTCGATGATGC
>JBGSRQ010000451.1:0-3530 GCA_041737515.1 Rhodobacterales bacterium
TCGACCGCCCGCCGCGCCGCCATCAGCGCGCGGGCGTCCGACGCAAAGGCCAGCGCGGTATCGCGATGGATGTTGCGCGGCAACTGGTCGGTCAGGATCAGATAGGCGAGCGTGCCCACGGTCCCGTCGACCCAGTGATCCAGCCCGCCCTCGCGTGCCGCCGCCACGGCCTCGGCAAAGCGGTCGCGGCACAGCGCGTCGATCTCGTCGCCGCCCTTGTACCAGCCTTCCTCGCCCACCTCGCCCAGCCAGAAATCCAGAACCTCAACCGGGTCAGACATATCCGCCTCCACTTTGGGCCAGCGTTTCAGTTTTGGCCACGCAGGGCAAACGCTTACGCCCGGCGCGCGGTTTCCCCGCTTTTCTCCAACGCCGCCTCGATCGCCACGGCAGACACGTTGGGCGACATCGGCGTGAAAGAGCCCTGCGCATCAGGTGTGGTGCGACGGCGCGCCATCCGCCAGGCAGTATAGCCCGCAAGCACCGCAAACAGAACCGCCATGAACAGGAAAAATCCGTCCGGCCCCATTACGGCCATGATGTAGCCGGTGATGATCGGGCCGCCAATCGCGCCAAGGCCGTTGATGAACATCAGCCCGGCCGAAGCAGCGGCCATATCGGAATTATCAAGATAATCGTTCACATAGGCCAGCAGCAGCGAATAGAGAGGGTTCGATATCCCACCCCCCATCGCGCCCACAAACACCAGCATCGCAAAGGGCGTATCGGTGAACGGCAAGGCACCGTAGATGACCGGAATCATCAGGAAAATCGCCCCCGCAACCGACAGCCACAAGATGACACGGCGGCGGTCCATCCGATCGGACAGCCAGCCGATCGGGTATTGCAGCACCAGGCCGCCGACATAGATGAACGCCACGAAAATCGAGATGTCGCGTATCGAAAGCCCCGCCTGCGTTCCCCAGACCGACGCCATGCCGAACTGCGCAGAAAACACACCGCCCAGCAGGAACATACCCACACACCCAAGCGGCGACGCCTTGAAAAGCCGCTTGAAGCTGAGCGGTTTCGTGGTCGCAAATGCAGGTGCGGGCGACACCGAAAGAAGAATGGGTGTAAAGGCCAGCGATACCAGAATTGATGGAATCACGAACAGGATGAACCCGGACGGATCGCCCACGTTCAAAAGCACCTGCGCCGCGATGATGCCGATCATCTGCATGATCAGATAAAGCGACAGCGCCTGCCCCCGCGTCTCGTTGGTGGAGGCAGAGTTCAGCCAGCTTTCAGCCGTGATATAGACGCCCGAAAACGAGAACCCGATCAGCACCCGCATCAGTGCCCAGGCGATCCAGTCGGGCGCCACGGCATACATGATCAGAACCGCGGAAATCATTGACCCAAGCGCAGCAAACACCCGCACATGACCGACCCTGCGGATCATCTCGGGGGCCATGCGCGACCCGAACAGAAAGCCCACGAAATAACACGACATCACGATAGACATCTGCAGGGTCGTGAAATTCTCGATCCCGCCGCGGATGCCCAGAAGGGTGCCCTGCATGCCGTTTCCCAGCATCAAAAGCATCATGCCCAGCAAGAGCGACCAGGAACTTTTCAAGACAACAAGCATGTGGGCCCCCGGATCATCTTGCAACTCGCTACAGCGAAGCAGCCCTCAACGCCACCCCGGCGAAGACCCAGTTCGCGGGTTTTCCGCCGCCGGGATCAAAAGAGAGGCGTCGCCATAGGAAAAGAACCGGTATCCCCGCGCCACGGCATGCGCATAAATGCGGTCGACCCGCGCCTTGCCGATCAGGGCAGACACCAGCATCAGAAGCGTCGATTTCGGCAGGTGGAAGTTGGTCATCAGCGCATCGGTTACGCGAAACCGGAAACCGGGATAGATGAAGATGTCGGTCGGCCCCGACCAGGGCTGCACGCCCGCATCGGTTGCCGCAGATTCGATCAGGCGAAGCGCGGTGGTGCCCACAGGGATCACCCGCCCACCCGCCGCCTTGGTCGCGTTGATCGCGGCTGCGGCCTGCGGGGTGACCTCGCCCCATTCGGCGTGCATGCGGTGGGTCGTCACGTCCTCTACCTTCACCGGCAGGAACGTGCCTGCACCGACATGCAGAGTGACTTCGGTAAAGCTGACCCCCTTTGCCGCCAGCGCCGCCAGCAATTCGGCGTCAAAGTGCAAGGATGCCGTGGGGGCGGCCACCGCGCCGGAATGGCGGGCGAATACGGTCTGGTAGTCAGTCGCATCCTGCGCATCGGGCGCGCGTCTGGCGGCAATATAGGGCGGCAAGGGCATCATCCCCGCCTGCGCCAGTGCCGCATCGAAATCACGTCCCGACAGGTTGAAATCCATCCGCAGATCGACCTCATCCTTTTCCAGAACAGTTGCACAAAAGGCCTCGGAAAACCGGATCACGTCGCCCACCGCCAGCTTGCGCAGAGGTTTGGCAAGGGCGCGCCACCCACCCTGCGCTGCAGGTTCCAGCAGGGTCACCTCGATCTTCGCCGTGACCATCCCCTGCGCGGACATCCGGTCGCGGTGGCCGGTCAGCCGGGCCGGGATGACGCGCGTGTTGTTCAGCACCAACCGGTCGCCGGCGCGGAACAGATCGACCAGATCGCGCACATGAAGATCGGCAATCGCGTCACCATCGGCCAGCAACAGCCGGGCGGACGTGCGCGGGCGTGCGGGACGGGTCGCAATCAACCCCTCGGGCAGATCGAAATCGAAATCGGAAAGCTTCATTGCGCGACCTTCACGGGGCATCCTTGATCACAGGCGGCGGACGGCGGAAAATTTCGCGGAAGATGCCGGGCGTCAGCAGCGACAACGGGTTCACCGACACCTCGGGCGCATCCGCCGTGCCGCTCAGTCTGTAGTTGAATCCGAACAGTCCCTCGCCCGGTTTGGACACCAGCTGACCGATGCCGTTGACCAGATAGATCGGCGAGATCACGCCCTGCATCTGCAGCCGCTTGCTGTCCACCTCGTATAGCCCGGCCATCGACACACCCAACGACGCGCCCACTGCGGCACCCTGCGTCAGTTCGATCGCGGCGGGGGTCAGGCGAAAGGTTGCATCCGCGCTGCTGAACAGAAGGCCCGAATTCACCAACTGGTCCAGCGCGCCAACAACGCTGATCGCGTTCAGAAGTTCGGCCAGAACCGGCGTGTTGCGCACCCGGAATTCGGTGGCAGTCACGGTGCCGTCATATTTGCCCGGTGGCCCGCGCGGAATAAGTTGCAGATCAAGATCGCCGCCCCGCGCATTCGGAAAGATGCCCGCCGCCGCCAGCACACCGCCCGCATCGGCAGAGGTCAGACGCACCGCCGTTCCCCCCTTGGATTGTGCAACACGGCCCTGCACCGCCGCCTGCCCGTTCACGCCCGCCGTGAACGTGCCGCCAAAACCACCCGACTGATCGAAGGTGCCGCGAAATCCGGTCAGCGCGATGGTGTCAGAGACCCGCAGACTGTCCAGCCGGATCTGCATCTTGCTGCCCGCCGCCGTGCCACCCCGGCCCTGCCCCAGTGCCGCGCGCCGCTG
>JBGSRQ010000489.1:0-4399 GCA_041737515.1 Rhodobacterales bacterium
TCAATAAGTTCGACATCATCGCCGTCGCCGACAAGTCCAACCGAATTTGGTTTCTGGTTTGCGTTTGTTTCGACCATGATCCACTCCGAAGATGTTAGCACCTTCCATCAATGTCCCACAGAAATTAGCCATTGCGATGGCGAAAGCCAAGGTCCGCCTCGTCCGCAACGCAGACATATGAGCCAATCGTTTCCCCCCCTGTTCGCATTCCCCCCATTCTGGGGCTTGAACCCCGGCAAAAGGGGGCGCCATGACAACCTTCGGCTTTGAACTTGCCGCCACTGACGGGCGGGCGCGCAGCGGGGTGATCCGCACGTATCCTGACACCGGGTGTTGGCCACGGGCCGCAAGCGAAAAGTTCGAAGCTTCGCCTTTGCGGCCAACCTGATGTCCCGCCATCCCCCCCTTGCAACCACCCAGACAAAGGGTCGTGCCGGACCGCCGGGTGGGCGCTCGGACGGGTGTTCTCAGCACTTTATGGTGCAGCCTCCCCCGCCGAAGTTCTGGGCATTGCCGGCGAAATCGCGCCCGCCCGAGGGGGCGGTCGGGCACGGCCCGGCGGGCTTTGCCCTTGTTCCGGGCGGGGGCAATATGGCCGGTGTTCCGCAAAACGCCCCCACCCTTCACATTCCCGCCGTTCTGGCGCATGAACCCCGGCAAAAGGGGGGCGCCATGACAACCTTCGGCTTTGAACTTGCCGCCATCGACGGGCGGGCGCGCACCGGTGTCATCCGCACGCCGCGGGGCGATATCCGCACGCCTGCCTTCATGCCGGTCGGCACGGCGGCCACGGTCAAGGCGATGTTGCCCGGTTCGGTGCGCGAAACGGGTGCCGATATCCTGTTGGGAAACACCTATCACCTGATGCTGCGCCCCGGTGCCGAACGGATCGCGCGGCTTGGCGGCTTGCACCGCTTCATGAACTGGGACCGTCCGATTCTGACGGACTCGGGCGGGTTTCAGGTGATGAGCCTTGCCGATCTGCGCAAGCTGACCGAAGAAGGTGTGACCTTCAAATCCCACATTGACGGGTCAAAACACATGCTGTCGCCAGAGCGGAGCATGGAGATTCAGCGCCTGCTGGGCAGTGACATCGTGATGTGTTTTGACGAATGCCCGGCCTTGCCCGCAACCGAGGCCGAGGTTGCCAAAAGCATGCAGCTTTCGATGCGGTGGGCCGAACGCTCAAGGGTCGCGTTCGGCGACCGGCCCGGACATGCGCTGTTTGGCATCATGCAGGGCGGCGTGTCGCGGGATCTGCGCGAGGAAAGTGCGAGCGCCCTGCGCGGCATCGGTTTTGACGGCTATGCCGTCGGCGGGCTTGCGGTGGGTGAGGGGCAGGAAGCGATGTTTGGCGTGCTAGATTACGCGCCGGGATTTCTGCCCGCCGACAAACCTCGCTACCTGATGGGGGTCGGCAAGCCCGATGATATCGTAGGGGCGGTGGAACGTGGCATCGACGTGATGGATTGCGTGCTGCCGTCCCGTTCAGGCCGCACCGGGCAGGCGTGGACCCCGAGGGGGCAGATCAACCTGCGCAACGCGCGCCATCAGGATGACCCGCGGCCTCTGGATGAAAGCTGCATGTGCCCGGCATGCCGGACCTATTCGCGCGCCTATCTGCATCATGTGGTAAAGGCTCAGGAAATCATCGCGTCGATGCTGCTGACATGGCACAACCTGCATTATTATCAGGTGCTGATGCAGGGCCTTCGCGATGCGATCGGTTCGGGGAATTTGGCACAGTTCGTGGCCGGGTTTCATTGCAGGCGGGCCGAAGGCGATATTCCCCCGCTTTAAGCGTCTTGCGGAACAAACCCTGTGTCGCGTGCGTTCCTGCACAGAAGTGATGAAGTTCTGTCCCGCAGGGACCCTGACGCACGGGTTGCCCGGGCCATTTCCTCGCATAGATGCAAGTGCAGCATAAACCGCCAAAGGAGACCCCCCATGACCGACAAGCTTTTCACCCCGGCGAAAGCCGGCAATATCGACCTTGCCAACCGCATCGTTATGGCACCCCTGACCCGCAACCGGGCCAACAATGACGATGACACCGTCAAAGACATGCACGCTGATTATTATGCACAGCGCGCGTCGGGTGGGTTGCTGATCACCGAGGCCACACAGATCTCGCCCGAGGGCAAGGGATACTGGGGCACGCCGGGCATCTATTCGGATGCGCAGGTCAAGGGCTGGCGCGCCGTTACCGACGCCGTTCACAAGGCCGGCGGCAAGATCGTGATGCAGCTTTGGCACGTTGGCCGCATCTCGCATACCTCGCTGCAGCCCGACGGGCAGGCTCCGGTCGCCCCTTCGGCCATTGCGGCCGGGACGCAGACGTTCGATGGCAAGGGGTCTGTCGATACCTCGACCCCGCGCGCGCTTGATCTTGAAGAAATGCCGCGCCTGATTGCCGATTATGTGAAAGCCGCCGAAAATGCCAAGGCCGCAGGTTTCGACGGGGTCGAAGTGCATGCGGCCAACGGCTATCTGCTGGACGAATTCCTGCGCGATACGTCAAACAAGCGCACCGATGCCTTCGGCGGCTCGATCGAAAACCGCACCCGGCTGTTGGTCGAAGTGATGTCGGCGGTCACGAAAGTCTGGGGTCCGGGCCGTGTCGGCATCCGCCTCAGCCCGTGGTCGAACGCCAACAATGTGGGCATCGACAGCGATACGCCAGCGCTGTTCGGTCACATCATCGACGTTCTGAACGGATTTGATCTGGCCTACCTTCACATGGTTGAAGGCCAGACCGGTGGCCCGCGTGATGCCGCGCCCGCCGATGATCTGGCCGCACTTCGCAAGGCATTCAAGGGGTTCTACATCGCCAACAACGGCTTTACCCGCGAATTGGCGGTTCAGGCGGTCGAACACGGCCGGGTCGATGCGGTGGCGTTCGGTGTGCCCTATATCGCCAACCCGGACCTTGCCGAACGGCTGGAACAGAACGCCGAACTGAACGCGCCCGACAAGGCGACGTTCTATGGCGGCGGGCGTGAAGGCTATACCGATTACCCGACGCTGGCCAAAGTGGCCGCCGAATAAGACGGCAAAGGGGCAGGGCCAACCTGCCCATTTTCCGACACGCCATCAAGTTTGTGAAAATCGCCGCGATTGCGTCCTTGTGACCCGCGCTCAGTCGCGGCATTGTGCGTGAAACACTTCTGCATGCGTGGTTGAAACCGACCCCTCCATGCCCCAGATATTGTGTCTAACCGGAGACGTGCCCGCGCTGCCGACCATCGGGGCCAGTCGCGTCTGCCACACGAAGGAAACCGAATGACCGAACTCCTGTCCCCCAGCTACCCCGTTCTGCCGTTGCGCGATATCGTAGTGTTTCCGCACATGATCGTGCCGCTGTTCGTGGGCCGCGAAAAATCGGTGCGCGCCCTGGAAGAGGTGATGGCCGAAGACCGCCAGATCCTGCTGTCCAGCCAGATTGATCCCACGATTGACGACCCGGTTGCCGAAGGCATCTACAAGGCCGGTGTGTTGGCCAATGTGCTGCAACTTCTGAAGTTGCCCGACGGCACCGTGAAGGTGCTGGTCGAGGGTAAATCCCGCGTCCGCATCACTGAATTCATCGAAAATGATCGCTATTTCGAAGCGGCCTGCGCGCCCTTGACCGAACTGCCCGGCGACAAGGAAGTGGTGGATGCGTTGCTGCGCGGTGTGGCCGAAGAGTTCGAGCGTTACGCCAAGATCAAGAAGAACATCCCCGAAGAAGCGGTCGCTGCCGTATCCGACACGCACGAACCCGCGCGTCTGGCCGACCTTGTGGCGGGCCATCTGGGCATTGATGTCGGTGCCAAGCAGGCGCTGCTGGAAACGCTGGATGTGGGGCAACGGCTGGAAAAGGTCTACGGCCACATGCAGGGCGAAATGTCCGTCATGCAGGTCGAGAAAAAGATCAAGACCCGCGTGAAAAGCCAGATGGAGCGGACCCAGCGCGAATATTACCTGAATGAGCAGATGAAGGCCATTCAGAAAGAGCTGGGCGACGGCGAAGATGGCGGCAACGAAGTGGCCGAACTTGAAGCCCGCATCGCCAAGACGCAGCTTTCCAAAGAAGCGCGCGACAAGGCGGATGCCGAGCTGAAGAAGTTGAAATCCATGAGCCCGATGAGCGCCGAGGCCACCGTGATCCGCAACTATCTGGACTGGATCCTGTGTCTGCCCTGGGGTGTGAAAAGCCGCACCAAGAAAGATCTTGGCAAGGCGCAGGCAGTGCTTGATGCAGATCATTACGGTCTTGAAAAGGTCAAGGAACGCATCGTCGAATATCTTGCGGTGCAGGCGCGCAGTGCCAAACTGAAAGGCCCGATCCTGTGTCTGGTCGGCCCTCCGGGCGTGGGTAAAACCTCGCTTGGCCGGTCGGTTGCCAAAGCCACGGGGC
>JBGSRQ010000003.1:0-13854 GCA_041737515.1 Rhodobacterales bacterium
CGGCGACCCCGACCGCCATGCCCGAGCGTGCGCCCTTGCGCATGCCCGAACAAAGCCTTTCAGCCGTCCCCGCCTTGCGTGATGCGGACGCGGCGGCGCAGGGACCGGACCGCCGCGCCTGGTGGCTGCGCGCGGCGGTTCTGCTGCCGACAACCTTGCTGACCGCCGTATTCATTGTCGCACAGGCCAATGGTCTGGCACGGGGTGGCTTTTCGTGGGTGGAAAATCTGCATTTGTGGCTGGCTGGCATTGCGTTCTTCTTCATCGCGTTCTCGCTTGCCAGCGCGGCGCTAGGCCTCTTTTCGCATTTGCGCGCAAAGCTGCTGCCCCGCGAGGTTCTGGTCACCGCGCGATCCGACATGTCAGTGGCGTTGCTGATCCCGATCCACAACGAAGACCCCGCCGATGTGTTCGGCAATGCAGCGGCCCTGCTGGAAGATCTGTCTGCGCGCGATGAGGCACGCCATTTCAGCCTGTTCATCCTGTCCGACACCCGCAATGATGCCATCGCCGCCGAGGAATGGCGCGCGTTCCAGATCCTGCGGATGGAACAGGGCCACCGCTTTGCCATCCACTACCGCCGCCGCGAAAAGAACACCGACCGCAAGACCGGCAACATCGCCGATTGGGTCACCGGCTGGGGTGCCGCATACGAGGCGATGCTGGTGCTGGACGCCGACAGTCTGATGAGCGCGGATGCCGTGATCACCCTGCGACGTGAGCTTGCCGCCAACCCCGGCACAGGGCTGGTGCAGACGTGGCCCCGGCTGATCCGGTCGGATGCGCTGTTTGCCCGCGTGCAGCAATTCGCCACCGCAGCGCACGGTCGCCTAATGGCGCTGGGTCTTGCCACATGGGCGCGGGGCGAGGCGAACTATTGGGGCCACAACGCCATCATCCGCACGCGCGCCTTTGCGGCGGCGGCGGGTCTGCCGCATCTGAAGGGCATTTTCGGTGGCCGCACGCTGATCATGTCCCATGATTTTGTCGAGGCGGCCATGCTGCGCCGCGCGGGGTGGCGCGTGCGGTTCTTGCCGCAGGTGGAGGGGTCTTATGAACAGACGCCCGCCTCGTTGGTCGATTACGTTCTGCGCGACCGGCGCTGGTGCCGAGGCAATCTGCAACATCTGCGCGTGATCCCCGCGCGCGGTCTGCACGTCGTGTCGCAATTTCACATGTTGCAAGGTGCTGTCAGTTATCTGATGGCGGTGCTTTGGTTGGTTCTGCTGTCGATCTGGGCGTTTCCCAATATGGCAACTGTCGCCATGGGCATCGAAGGCGCACCGCCGATCGTCGAGCCGGTTGACGGTTTTGTATCGGGTGGCAGCCTGTTCCTGATCTGTGTGCTTGCGATGCTGATGGGGCCGAAATTGCTTGGCATGCTCAGCATCGTCGCCTCGCGTCCGCGCGCGGCCAGCTTCGGCGGGCGGGCGCGGTTCATCCTTGCGGTGTTGACCGAGATCGTCGTGTCTTTTCTTTATGCGCCCATTCTGATGATTCAGCAGGTGCAGTCGATCCTGTTCGCAATCCTGTCAAAGCGGGATATCTGGGCACCGCAAAGCCGCGGAGGGGCCAAGCAAAGCTGGGGCAGCCTTCTACGGTTTCACATCATCGAGACGGTGCTGGGTCTGGCCTGCCTTGGCGGCATCGCGGCAGGCGGGGTGACGCTATGGTTGCTGCCGGTGGGCATCAGCCTTGCGGGGGCTGTTCCCCTTTCGGCGTTAAGCGCTCGGGACGTTTCCCGGCTGCGCACGGGCGCGCGGATGGAAACGCCCGACAGCCTGAACCCGCCGCATATCGTGAACCTGGCAACCGGGGCGCGGGCGCGCTTCCGGCTGATGCTCGACACTGATCCTGCGTTCAGTCTGGCGGCAGAATAGGGCCGGTCGGCTGCGCCTCGAACCAGTCAAGCGCCATGTCGGCCCACCCTTTGGGAATGGCATGGTTGCCGGGCCAGAGCACGAACTCCAAAGCCGATCCGGGCGCACATTCGGTCCAGCGCCGGTGCCAGAACAGGTCACCCATCGTGAAGCTGTCGGGCCGGTCGGACGCGCAACCATTGGTCTGCCGCCAGATACCCATTGATTTGTAGACATCTCCCTGCGCGATGATCACACCGTCGTCGGTTTCGCGCAGCTTTCTGCCCTCCAGCGGCACGGTCGTATCCCGAAAACCGTGGGTATGCAAAAGCCGCACCGGGCCCGCGCAATGGTCCGGCTCGGGGCGCCAGAAGCTGCCACTGACGGGCGCATAGGCAGCGGCCATGGTGGGGTCATTGCAGGCGGCATAGCTGACCATCGACCCACCGATGGAAAAGCCCGCCAAAAGGATGCGGTCACGGTTGATGCCGTGGTTCTGGGCGGCATCCGCCATCACCTGCCGCAAGAACGCGGGCTCGTCGCGCAGTGCGGGACGGCCGGGCATGAACGACCACATGTGGCCGTTCTTTCCGTCGCTGTCGCGCCCGTAAGGGGCGATCACCGCATATCCGCGCGCAAGGAAAGCGTTGACCATACCGGTATTCTTCATCGTGCTTTTGCCGTCGCTGCCATAGCCATGCAGAAACACCACGGCGGCAAGCGGGGCGCTTGCGTCTTGCGGCAAGGCCAGCTCGTATATTCCGTCTGCGGTTTTGCAGGGGCCGGGCGTGGAGCCGCAATCTGCCAAAGCGGGGCTGGCCGCCAAAAGCGTCAAGGTCGTGAAAGCCGTCGTCTTCATTCGCATGACCTTACTTACTTGAACGCGACCACCGGCAACCCGCGCGCAATCCATCCTGCGCCCGCGGACGACCCAAGCATACCTTCGCGCACATCGACGACATTTTCATACCCCGAAACCCGCAACCGCGCCGCCATCCAGCGCGAGCGCACACCTTTTGCGCATATCATCGCGACGGGCTTCGTTTTGTCGCCCCCCATCAGCGCATCCAACCGGGCAATGAACGCATCATCGCGCATGTCAAGCGCATGCGCGCCTTGCGCCACGCCTGTTGCCTGCCATTCATCGGGGCGGCGGATGTCGACAAGGATCAGCGTTGCTGCCTGCACGCGGGCCAGTGCTTCGGGAGCGCCTATCGTATCGGCCTGCGTATACTGCACAATGCCGTAAAGGCCAGCGGCGACAGCGCCACCGGCCAGAAGGAATAACGCCTTGCGACGGCTGATCTGCATTACTTCGCGGGTGCTGCCGAAGTGAACTGCGGGATTGGCGCGTCTGACGCAGGCTGCGGGTCCAGTGCTTTCCAGTTGCCTTGTGCAAGGGAGATGTTGCCCGGAATGTCTTCCTCCCAGAACCCCACGACGTTCTTGGTGATGTTGAGATACAGCTTGCCATCCACGATCCGCCAAAGGTTCGGGTTGCCCGGAACCTTGCCCCCCTTGGCCGCACCATACGCGCAATGGCCATCATATTGCGGCGCGTAGGCCTTTGGATCGGCGGCAAACTTGTCGCGATTCGCGGCTGACGCAAAGGCGAATGTGGAGCCGTTGTACTCGGCCGTGTATTCGGTATTTCCTTCCAGCGGGGCAGGCTGCGGCGACCCGACGGCGGCTTGCTGCAGGTCGAAATAGGACACGACATCATAGCCCGATGCGGCAAAACCCGTTCCGTCCACATATTGCGGGCCGGCATAGGCTGCACTTGTCATCAGGCCCGCGAGAACTGCGGCAATCATGGGGTTTCTGAACATCTCGTCTCTCCTTGTGCGGCACTTTGTCCCGAAATGACTACAGGATTTTCATGATCTGTCGCCGGTCTGTAGCACGGTCTCGCAGGAAGGTGAGAATTGATGCATCGCCCGTGATCTGCCGTGATCCGGCAGTCTGGTCATGTTGCCGATAGACAATGAGGTGCGTAACGCAATACGCTTGTCGCAAAGAACCGCCACTTGATGCTTTGGGAGGAGCGATCATGAAAACCATAAAGGGCCCTGCACTGTTTCTGGCGCAATTCGCCGGCGATGCCGCACCGTTCAATTCATGGGACGGAATCACGAAATGGGCGGCGTCCTGCGGCTACAAGGGCGTGCAGGTGCCAAGTTGGGACGCACGGCTTTTCGATCTGGAAAAGGCTGCCCAGTCCAAGGGCTATTGTGACGATTTCAAGGGTCAGGCGGCGGCAAACGGCGTCGAGGTGACCGAGCTTTCGACCCATCTTCAGGGCCAGCTTGTTGCCGTGCATCCGGCCTATGATGCGGGCTTTGACGGCTTTGCCGCCCCGTCAGTGCATGGCAACCCCAAGGCGCGGCAGGAATGGGCGGTGGATCAGGTGGGCAAGGCCCTGCGTGCGTCGCGCAACCTTGGGCTGACGTCGATGGTCACGTTTTCGGGCGCGCTGGCCTGGCCTTATCTTTACCCCTGGCCGCAACGCCCTGCTGGGCTGATCGAGACGGCGTTTGATGAATTGGCACGCCGCTGGATGCCGCTTCTGAACCTTGCCGATGAGTGCGGAATTGATCTGTGCTACGAAATTCACCCCGGCGAGGATCTGTTCGACGGCACCACGTTCGAGATGTTTCTGGACCGCGTAAAGGGGCACAAACGCGCGAACATGCTTTATGATCCATCGCATTATGTCTTGCAATGTCTTGATTACATTGATCATATCGACATCTACCATGAGCGCATCAAGATGTTTCACGTCAAGGATGCCGAGTTCAACCCGACCGGGCGGCAGGGTGTCTATTCGGGTTATGCGCCGTGGGTCAACCGCGCGGGCCGGTTCCGCAGCCTTGGCGACGGGCAGGTGGATTTCGGCGCGATCTTCTCCAAACTCACCGCGCATGATTTCGATGGCTGGGCCGTGGTGGAATGGGAGTGCTGTCTGAAACACCCCGAAGATGGCGCACGCGAGGGCGCGGATTTCGTGAAGGCCCACATCATCCGCGTGACCGAACGCGCGTTTGATGACTTTGCCGATGGCGGCACAGACCTTGCCGCAAACCGCAAGATGCTTGGGATCTGATACCATGCAGATCGGCTTCAACCTGCTTTTGTGGACGACCCATGTGACCGAGGGTCTGATGCCGGTGATCGAGGGCATCAAGGCCGCCGGCTATGACGGGGTAGAGGTTCCGATGTTCGAGGGCGACGCCGCACATTACGCCGTCCTGCGCCGCCGTCTGGGCGATATCGGGCTGCGGGCGACGGTCGTGGGGGTGATCCCCGACGCACAGACCAACCCGATTGGCGAGACCGCTCAGATCCGGCAGGCCGGTCAGGATCATCTGGCGTGGCTGGTCGACTGCGCGGCAGAACTGGGGGCCGAGGTGCTGTGCGGCCCGTTTCATTCGCCCTTGGGTGTGTTCAGCGGCACCGGGCCGACCGCAGCCGAACTGGACCGGATGAGGCACGCCCATCAGACAATGGCGGATCATGCGCAGGGCACCGGCGTGGCACTTTCGATCGAACCCCTGAACCGGTTTGAGTGTTATGCGCTGACCACTGCCGAAGCATCCGCAGCACATGTGGCGGCGGTCGATCGCCCGAACTTTGGCTATCTCTATGACACCTTCCACGCCAATATCGAGGAAACCGACACCAACGCTGCAATCCGGGCAACGCGGTCTGCGATCAACCACGTTCACATCTCGGAAAACAATCGGGGCGTGCCGGGGCAGGGCCATTGCGATATCCGGGGCGCGTTGAAAGCCTTGAAGGACACCGGTTATGACGGCTGGCTGACGGTTGAGGCGTTCGGGCAGGCGCTGCCAGCATTGGCCGCCGCAACAAAGGTCTGGCGCACGTTTTTCACGCATGAGGATGAAGTTGTCGAAGCCGGCCTGCGGGTCATTCGCGACGGTTGGAAAGGATAGATCATGGCGATTGAGGGTTCACACAGTGGGGCCACAGACCCCTTGCGGCTGGGCATGGTGGGCGGTGGCAAGGACGCGTTCATCGGTGCCGTTCACCGGATTGCAGCCCGGATGGACGGCGCATTCACACTGGTTGCAGGTGCCTTGAGTTCCACGCCGGAACGGTCGCTTGAATCGGGCCGCGCTCTGGGGCTGACGGAAAACCGCATCTACCCCGATTTCGCGACGATGGCCGCGCGCGAAGCCCGGCGCAAAGATGGGATTCAGGCCGTCGCAATCGTGACGCCGAACCACATGCACGCAGGCCCGGCGCGGGAATTCCTGAAGCGTGGCATCCATGTGATCTGCGACAAGCCCCTGACGGGCACGCTGGCCGAGGCGAAAGCTCTGGTGAAAGTGGCGGAAAAGTCGGATGCACTCTTTATCTTGACGCACAACTACACCGGCTATCCGATGATCCGGCAGGCCCGCGCAATGGTGGCTGCGGGCGATCTGGGGCCGATCCGCGTGGTGCAGGTGGAATACGCGCAGGATTGGCTTGCAACCCCGTTGGAACAGTCGGGCCAGAAACAGGCGGAATGGCGCACCGATCCCGCGCGTTCGGGTGGCGGCGGATCAACAGGTGATATCGGCACCCACGCGCACAACCTTGCGGCCTTCGTTTCTGGGTTGAAGGTCGAAAGCCTTGCCGCCGATCTGCACCGTTTCGTTCCCGGTCGCGCTCTGGACGACAACGCGCATGTCATGCTGCGCTATCACGGTGGCGCAAAGGGGATGCTGTGGTGCAGCCAAGTTGCCACCGGCAATGAAAACGCGCTGAAGCTTCGGATTTACGGCGAAAAGGGTGGCATCGAATGGGCGCAGGAAGATCCGAATTATCTTTGGTTCACGCCCTTGGGTGAACCTCGCCGCCTGATCACCCGCAACGGTGCCGGGGCTGGGGCAGATGCCGCGCGCATGTCCCGCGTGCCGCCCGGCCACCCGGAGGGTTATCTGGAAGGCTTCGCCAATATCTACGCCGAGGCCGCGCGTGCCATTCGCGCCCGTCTCGCGGGCCAGCCGGTGCCGCCCGAGGTGGTGTTCCCGACGGTGCAGGACGGACTGGCGGGTGTTGCGTTTGTGGATGCCTGTGTGAAATCGTCGGCGCGCAACGCAGCCTGGGTCCGGGTCTGACGCATCATGCGCCCGACCGTCCACGACATTGCCAAGGTGGCGGGCGTCAGTCTTGCCACCGTTGACCGGGTGCTGAACGCGCGCCCTGGCGTGCGCGAAGGCACGATCAGCCGGGTCAATGCGGCCATTGATACGTTGGGCTATGTGCGCGATGTGGCGGCAGCCAACCTTGCGCGGCAACGCGATTTCAACTTTGTGTTCGTGCTTCCCGACCGCGATACCGCCTTCATCGCCGCCCTGCGGGACGAGATTGCGGCGGTGCAAAGCCACGCCCGGACGGATCGCATGACGATTCGCCGCGTCGATGTCTCGCCGCACGATCCGCAGGCGATGGTTGCAGCGCTGCATCTGCTGGCCGATGAAGGGGTTGACGGGGTGGCAGTGATGGCCCCCGAGACACCGCAGACCCGCGATGCGGTGCGCCATCTCAGGGCGGCGGGCGCGCAGGTGGTCACTCTGGTATCCGATATTCAGGCGTCGGATCGCAACCATTTCGTCGGCATCAACAACCTTGCCGCAGGCTCTACTGCGGGGGTGCTGGTGGGGCGGTTTCTGGGGGCGCGGCCGGGAAAAGTGCTGGTCATCGCAGGGTCGATGCTGAACCGCGACCATGCCGAGCGGCGTCTGGGCTTTGACCGGGTGATGCAGGCCGATTTTCCGCATCTGGACGTGTTGCCCACGCTGGAGGGGCGTGACGATGCAGCCCATATCGCCGACGTGCTGCCCGAGGCGCTGGCGCGGGGTGACATTTCGGCGATCTACTCGATCGGGGCGGGCAATCGCGGACTGGTTCGGGTGCTGAAGGAAACGGACGCGCCGCGCATTGTGGTGGTGGCGCATGAATTGACGCCAACCTCGCGCGCCGCACTGGAGGACCGTATATTTGATGCCGTGATCACACAAGACACGGGCCACATGATCCGATCTGCCGCGCGTGTTCTGCGCGCATATGCTGAACGGCGCGAGATCATCGCCAGCCAGGAACGCATCCGCATCGACATCTTTCTACGCGAAAACCTTCCCTGATCCGCTTTGGGGGCTAGACATGAGGTACGTCCCTCATTTACCGTTTGATCAGGGACGCCGGGCGGGATTCGCCACGATGCGTTTCACCAAGGGAGGACTGCAATGAAGAAGACATTGATGACGACAGCCGCTGCGCTGTCGCTGACGGTGGCTATGGGCCAGTCGGCCCAGGCCGAGGACCTGACCCTGTGCTGGGCTGCGTGGGATCCGGCAAACGCGCTGGTCGAGCTTTCGAAGGACTATGAGGCCAAATCCGGCAACAAGATGAACTTCGAATTCGTGCCGTGGCCCAACTTTGCCGACCGCATGCTGAACGAGTTGAATTCGGGTGGCAAACTGTGTGACCTTTTGATCGGCGACAGCCAGTGGATCGGCGGCGGGGCGGAAAACGGTCATTACGTCAAGCTGAACGATTTCTTTGATGCCAACGCCATCAGCATGGATGATTTCATGCCGGCGACCGTTTACGCCTATTCGACATGGCCCAATGGCACGCCCAACTATTACGCGCTGCCCGCGATGGCCGATGCAAACGGCTGGTTCTACCGCAAGGACTGGTTCGAGAACCCCGAGATTCAGGCCGCTTTCAAGGAAAAGACCGGTCGCGATCTGGCAGAACCCAAAAGTCAAACCGAGCTTCTGGAAATCGCGCAGTTTTTTCAGGGCCGCGAGATTGATGGCAAAACCGTCTATGGCGCCTCGATCTTTACCGAGCGCGGTTCCGAGGGCATCACGATGGGTGTCACCGGCGCGCTTTACGCCTGGGGCGTAAAATACGAAAACACCCCCGGCAAGTACGACATGGGTGGGTCGATCAACTCGCCCGATGCCGTGGCGGCCCTGGAATTCTACAAGCAGCTTTACGACACCGCTACCCCGCCGGGCTACACCAACGCCTACATGGGCGAGTCGCTTGACGCGTTCAAATCGGGGCAGGTGGCGATGGCGATGAACTGGTTCGCTTTCTTCCCCGGCCTTGCCGCTGATCCTGCCTTGCAAGGCAAGATCGACTTCTTCGTGAACCCGCCCCAGGTGTCGGCTGGGTCCACCCTGGGCGGACAGGGCATTTCGGTGGTGTCCTATTCCGAAAAGCAGGATGCAGCGCTTGATTACATCAAGTGGTTCGCGCAGCCCGACGTTCAGGCGAAATGGTCGAAGCTGGGCGGTTTCTCGGCAGCCAATTCGGTTGTGAACGATCCGGCCTTCAAGGACAGCACACCGTTTGCCGCCGACTTCCTTGTTGCCATGCAGAACGTGCAGGACTTCTGGCAAGAGCCGGCCTATGCCGAACTGCTGCTGGCGATGCAGGCCCGGATGCACGATTATGTCGTGGCCGGAAAAGGCACCGCGCAAGAGGCGCTTGACGGGCTGGTGGCTGACTGGACGACGGTCTTTCAGGACGAAGGCAAGCTCTGATCCCTCGCGTCCGGGGGGCCCCTCCCGGACGCATCCTTCCCCTTGACACCGCCCTTTGCGGTCAGGAAATCCCATGCCCGACAACACGTTAGATCAGATCGCCCGTGCCACACCGGCTCGCGTGGCACGAAAGGTGCGTGGCCTTTCAGACCGGGCGATTGCTTGGGTCTTCATCGCGCCGACGATTTTCCTGCTGCTGGCGGTGAACATCTTTCCGCTGATCTGGACCGTTCGACTCAGCTTTACCAACTTCAAGGCCAACAGCCCGAACCGCCCCGTCGAATGGGTGGGGCTGCAGAACTATCAGCGCATTCTGACGGATGAACGGGTCTGGACTTCGATGCAGGCGACTGCACATTTTCTGATCTGGACGATCGTGTTGCAGGTGTTGATCGGCTTTACGCTGGCCTGGCTGATCAACCGCAAGTTCAAGGGCAACGATCTGTGGACCACGATCATCGTCTTGCCGATGATGCTGTCACCCGCCGTTGTCGGCAATTTCTGGACCTTCCTCTATCAGCCGCAGATCGGTCTGTTCAACTATGTTGTCAGCTTTTTCACCGGCGTCGATCCGTCATCCTTCCAGATGCTGGGGTCGGTCAACCTGTCGCCTTGGGCCATCGTGATTGTCGACACATGGATGTGGACGCCCTTCGTGATGCTGATCTGTCTGGCGGGGCTACGCTCCATTCCCGATTATATCTACGAGGCGGCCGAGGTTGATCGTGCAAGCAAGTGGCGGCAGTTCTGGACGATCACCGTGCCCATGGTGCTGCCGTTTCTGATGCTGGCGGTGCTGTTTCGCGGCATTGAAAACTTCAAGATGTTCGATCTGGTGGTGCAGCTTACCGGCGGCGGGCCGGGCGACACGACACAACTCGCCTCGATCAACCTCAAGCGTGAGGCGTTCGAGAAATGGCGCACCGGCTATTCGTCGGCCTTCGCGATCATCCTGTTTGTCACCGTGTTTGGTCTTGCCAGCATTTACGTCAAAGCCCTGAACAAGGTGAAAGACAGATGAGCTATTCCATCACCGAACCCTCAAAGGGCCAGAAGTGGATCGCCGGATTCCTGGTCATCCTCTATGCGCTTATCACCATTCTGCCGCTGATCTGGATCATGATGACCGGGTTCAAATCCGGCCCGGATTCCATCAGCTATCCTCCAAAAGTGGTGTTTACGCCGTCGCTGGAAGGTTACGTCAACCTGTTCACCACGCGCAGCCGCGTGACACCCGAGCAATTGGCCGAACTGCCGCCAGCAGCCACCTATGCCGAAGAAGTGGCGCGGACCAGCGGGCTTGTCATCGTCGGCCCGTCGAAATTTGGCGAGCGGTTCATCAATTCGGTGATCATCGGGTTCGGGTCAACCTTCTTGTCGGTCGTGCTTGGAACACTGTCGGCTTATGCGTTCAGCCGGTTCAAGGTGCCGCTGAAGGACGATCTTCTGTTTTTCATCCTGTCCACACGGATGATGCCGCCCATTGCCGTCGCCATTCCGATTTTCCTTATGTATCGACAACTTGGACTGTCTGATACGCATCTTGGGATGATCCTGCTGTATACGGCGGTGAATATTTCCCTTGCCGTGTGGCTGCTGAAAGGCTTCATCGACGAAATCCCGCGCGAGTATGAAGAGGCCGCCCTGATCGACGGCTATTCCCGCTTTGCGGCCTTTGTGAAGGTGGTTTTGCCGCAGGCCGCCACCGGCATCGCCTCGACTGCGATCTTCTGCCTGATTTTTGCGTGGAACGAATACGCCTTTGCGGTCCTGCTGACCTCGGGCACCGCCCAGACAGCACCGCCATTCATTCCGACCATAATCGGGGTGGGCGGCCTTGACTGGCCTGCAACAGCCGCCGGGGCCACGATCTTCCTGGTGCCGATCATGATCTTTACCATCCTCCTGCGCAAACACCTGCTGCGTGGCATCACCTTTGGCGCGGTGCGCAAATGACACATCGGAAGGTTACACCATGACCGCCTTTTTCAACGGCCTGATCACCTTTCGCCGCGGCGCGTGGGAGATGCTGGCGACCATCCTGATTGCCCTGGGCGTCGTGATGCTGATGCAATCTTTCGCGCTGTGGCTTTTCACCTACAGCTTTATTGTCACACTGGTCGGCACGGTGATGTTCATCATCGTCAGCCACTTTCCGGAATAGTCATGGCCGAAATCGTCATCAAGAACCTGCGCAAGGAATTCGGTGCATTCACAGCCGTGCAGGGGTCAAGCTTCACGGTCAAGGACGGCGAGTTCTTCATGCTGCTGGGCCCGTCGGGGTGTGGCAAGACCACGACGCTGCGCATGATCGCGGGGTTGGAGTTGCCCACGTCGGGCGAGATCTGGCTTGACGGCGAAGAGGTCAGCCAACGACCCGCAAGCAAGCGCGATATCGCTTTCGTGTTCCAGATGTTTGCGCTTTACCCACATATGAACGTGCGCCGCAACATCAGCTATCCGCTTGTTTCGCAAGGCATGTCCAAGGCGCGCGTGCAGGCGAAGGTGGCCGAGGTGGCGGGTATACTGGGCATCGAAGACATCCTTGAGAGGCCTGTGTCCGGCCTTTCTGGCGGTGATCGCCAGCGCGTGGCCCTTGGCCGGGCCATCGTGCGTGACCCCAAGGCCTTCATGATGGACGAACCTCTGGGTGCGCTGGATGCCGAGTTCCGCGAGCATATGGCCGAGGAATTGCGCGCGCTGCACGACCGCATGAAAGCGACCACGGTTTACGTCACGCATGACCAGCTTGAGGCGATGCAGATGGGCGACAAGATCGTGATCATGAATCACGGCGTGGTCGAACAATTCGGCACCCCGCAAGAGGTGTATGACAAACCTGCCACACTCTTTGTGGCCGAATTCGTGGGCTCACCGCCGATGAACTTCCTGCGCTATGAAGGTGCGGTTCATGCGGGCCAGACAGCCGTACAACTGGGCGGGGCAAGTTTCGGCGTGCCCGTTCAGCATCAGGCGGCGCAGGGCAAACTTGTGCTTGGGGTGCGCCCCGAACATGTGCGGTTTACCGATGCGGGGGCATTCCGGGGCCGTGTTCTGGCCACGGAATATCTGGGCACGACGCAGATTGTCACGCTTGATACCCCGAACGGGAGTCTGAAGGCGCGCATCGGATCCTCCGAGATGATCCCCAAGACCGGAGAGGCAGTGGGGCTGGAATTCCTGCCGCAGACGGTGACGCTGTTTGATGAAAATTCCGGGCAGGCGCTTAAATCCGCCCTTCACGAAGGGGGTGCTGCGCATGGCTGAGGTCACATTAAGCGGCATTACGAAAACGTATGGTGCTACAAAAGCCCTTGATTCTGTTGGATTTACCGTGCCCGATGGCGCGTTTGTCGTGCTGCTAGGCCCTACGGGTGCGGGTAAGACCACGACCCTGCGCCTGATTGCGGGGTTGGAGCGCGCCGACGCCGGCACCATCACCATTGACGGGCGCGATGTGGGCCGCGAAACGCCTGCGGAACGTGACGTGGCGATGGTGTTCCAGCAATACTCGCTTTACCCGCATCTGACCGTGCGCGACAATCTGGCCTTCCCTCTGAAATCCCCCATCCTGCGGGTAAATCCTGCGGAAATTACTCGTAAAGTCAATGAGGTAGCCGAAGTTCTTCACATCTCGCATAAACTTGACAACAAGGCCACGAACCTGTCGGGCGGCGAGATGCAGCGTGTCTCGATTGGGCGCGCACTGGTGCGCAGCCCCGCGATCTACCTGATGGACGAGCCGCTGTCGTCGCTGGATGCCAAACTGCGGTCCGACATGCGAGTAGAGTTGAAGCGGATTCAGGCCGATCTGGGAGCGACGCTCTTGTATGTGACGCATGACCAGATCGAAGCGATGACGATGGCCACGCAGGTCGGCGTTCTGGATCACGGGCGTCTGGTGCAGTTTGGCACCCCGCGCGAGGTCTATGAAAACCCGGTCAGTGCAACCGTGGCCGCCCGCCTTGGCGTGCCCCGGATCAACCTTCTGCCGGCCGGTGCGTTTGGCGAAGCGCCAAAATCTGCCGCCACAATGGGCCTGCGCCCCGAACACATCGAACTGGGCGCGGGGCAGGCTTCTGTCGTGCGGCGGGTGGAGCATCTGGGTGATCAGACCCGCCTTCACTTGTCGTTCCAAGGTCATGATATCGTTACTTTAACCGACGCACACACAGATCTTGTTCCGGGCGCGTCGCTGGCCATAAGGCCGCGCAATCCGCTGTGGTTTGACGCCGCTGGCTCACGGCTTTCGTAGGGGAAACACATGGCGCAATTCATCAATGCCAAGGAATCGCTGGTCACCGAAGCCATTGACGGCACGCTGCGCGCAAGCGGCGGGCGGCTGGCGCGGCTGGACGGTTATCCGCATATCAAGGTCGTGGTCCGCGCCGATTGGGCGCGGGACCGGGTGGCGCTGGTGTCGGGCG
>JBGSRQ010000006.1:0-2092 GCA_041737515.1 Rhodobacterales bacterium
CCGGGTGCGGGCCGCGGATGTCGCGCCCGCGCAACTGCGCCACCACGCGACGCCGGGGGACGTGACGATTGCCCGTCGCAGTCTGCCGTACGCCAATTTCTTCTCGGTCGAGGAGTATGACCTGAGCTATCGGGGCTTTGCGGGCGGTCACAGCCCGGTCGTGAACCGTGCGGTCTTTGTGTCGGGCGATGCGGTCACCGTGCTGCCCTATGATCCGGTTCGTGACCGGGTCTTGCTGGTGGAACAGTTCCGCCCCGGCCCGATGGCGCGCGGTGATGCGCAGCCGTGGTTGCTGGAACCCATCGCCGGGCGGATTGATCCGGGCGAGACTCCGATTGAGGCAGCGATCCGCGAGGCGGCGGAAGAGGCCGGTATTGCCCTTGGCGAGATGCTGTATGTCGGTGGCTACTACCCGTCGCCGGGGGCCAAGACGGAATATCTTTACTCCTACGTCGCGCTGGCCGATCTGCCCGAGGGTGTGGCCGGCGTATTTGGATTGGCGGAGGAGGCCGAAGATATCCGCAGCCACATCCTGCCGTTTGACTCCATGATGGATCTGGTCGCCAGCGGTGAAATTGCCAACGGGCCACTTCTTGTGACGGCCCTTTGGTTGCAGCGCGAACGACCGGCCTTGCGGCGGGCGGCGGACCCGCGCAATTGATCCGCACCAGGCCGGGCAGGTTCTTGAGTTCCGCCCCTGCAGCGCCTAAACCATCAGAAAAGCTGCAAAGGAACACGCCATGCGGATCTACAGCGATCTGGCCGACGCGGTCGGCAAGACCCCTCTCATCCGCCTGAAAGCGGCGAGCGCGGCTACGGGCTGTGAAATCCTTGGCAAGGCCGAGTTCATGAACCCCGGCCAGTCGGTCAAGGACCGTGCCGCCCTTTACATCATCCGCGACGCCGTAGCGCGCGGCGCGCTGCGCCCGGGTGGCACGATCGTTGAAGGCACCGCCGGGAATACCGGCATTGGTTTGGCACTGGTGGGGGCCAGCATGGGCTTTCGCACCGTGATCGTGATCCCCGAAACGCAGAGTCAGGAAAAGAAGGACATGCTGCGTCTGGCCGGGGCCGAACTGGTGCAGGTGCCCGCCGCACCTTACAAGAACCCCAACAACTATGTCCGCTATTCGGGCCGTCTGGCCGAGGCTTTGGCAAAAACCGAAGCGAAGGGGGCAATCTGGGCCAACCAGTTTGACAATGTGGCCAACCGTCAGGCGCATATCGAGACGACCGGGCCCGAGATCTGGGACCAGACCGGGGGCCGCGTCGATGGCTTTATCTGCGCGGTGGGCTCTGGTGGCACCCTGGCGGGTGTGGGAATGGCACTGCAGGGCAAGGGTGTGAAGATCGGGCTGGCTGATCCGGAGGGGGCAGCACTTCATTCATTCTACACCACGGGCACGTTTGAAAGCCCCGGCACTTCGATCACCGAAGGCATCGGGCAGGGCCGCATCACCGCAAATCTTGAAGGCTTTACCCCCGATTTCAGCTATCGCATCCCCGATGCCGAGGCGTTGCCGATTGTATTTGACCTGCTGTCGAATGAGGGGCTGTGCCTTGGCGGGTCATCGGGCATCAATATCGCGGGGGCCATGCGGCTGGCGCGCGATCTGGGACCGGGGCACACGATCGTGACGATCCTGTGCGATTACGGCACACGGTATCAGTCAAAGCTGTTCAACCCTGCGTTCCTGAAATCCAGGGGCCTGCCGGTTCCCGATTGGCTGGACCGCGCCGCCGCGACCATCCTAGAGGTGTATCAAGACGCATGAGCCGCGCCCGCGCATACGGTCTGCGGTGCTGGCTGGCGCGGCTCTTGGTGCTGGGGCTGTGCATGGGCTCCGGTGCCCTGGCCCAGACGGCAGATGCGCCGGCAACGGACGCCCCTGCGACCACCGCCGCGCCGACGACAGGGACACCCAATACCGGTGCGCCCAAGACTGCCGCGCCTAAGACGGGCGGAACCGGGCAGGGTATCTCCAAATCCGGCAAGTCGATCTCGATCACGCCCAATGACCCCAATGTGATCGACTATGCGGCGTGGGACCAGATGGCGACCCGCGCTGAAACGGCACTGACCAACAGCGCC
>JBGSRQ010000044.1:0-5765 GCA_041737515.1 Rhodobacterales bacterium
ACCCCGGTTTCCAGAATCGGCGGCGGTGCGACCAGCAGCAGCGCCGGGGCACGACCATCCGGCCCCGCGGTCGAGGCGCGTATGGTCAGCGCCAGCCGTTCAACCCCCGCCGCAATGTCGAACGCGCCCAGCGAAAAGCGGAATTTCAGATCGTTCGTGCCCAGCATGATCAGCACCACATCAAGCGGGCGGTGCGATTCAAGAAGCGCTGGCAGCACCGTCAGCCCGTTGCGATGGGCGCCCTCGATCGGGTCGTCATGCACGGTGGTGCGGCCCGGAAGACCCTCTTCGATCACCTGCCAGTCGGACAGGTTCGCAGCCATCACCCCCGGCCAGCGCTGATCTCGCGGATGGCGCGCCAGCTGGCCCAGCGCGGTCACGGGCGGCGTGCCGTGGGTATTGCTGTCACCAAAGCAAAGAACCGTTTTCATCATCCGATCCTGTCGCCGGTTTCAGCGTCGAACAGATGCACAAGCCCCGGTTCGGGCGTCAGATGCACCGCCTGACCGGGGCGGAAATCGTGGCGTTCGCGAAACACCGCGACCAGCTCGCGCGCGCCAAAGCGCAGCACGACATGGGTTTCAGACCCGGTGGGTTCGACCACCACCACCTGCGCGGCAATACCGCTGTCGGTCAGCGCCAGATGTTCGGGGCGGATGCCATAGGTCACGCGCCGCCACTCATTCGCGCCGGGAAGGCCGGGCGCGGGCAACAAGACACCGCCTGCATCGACCACCAGCCCCGCATCGGTCTTGCGCACCACCCCGTCAATCAGGTTCATCGAGGGCGAGCCGATGAAGCCTGCCACAAACGCATTCGCCGGGCGGTCATACAACTCCAGCGGCGCGCCGACCTGTGCGATGCGCCCATCACGCATGACCACGATCTGATCGGCCATTGTCATAGCCTCGATCTGGTCATGGGTGACGTAAACGGTTGTGGTGCCAAGGCGTTGATGAAGCTCGCGAATTTCACTGCGCATCTGGACGCGGAGCTTGGCATCAAGGTTCGACAGCGGCTCGTCGAACAAGAACACCTGTGGCTTTCGCACGATGGCGCGGCCCATCGCCACGCGCTGTCGCTGGCCACCGGAAAGTTCGCGCGGAAAGCGGGCAAGATACGGCGTCAGGCCCAGAATCTCGGCGGCGCGGTTCACCCGGTCGTCAATTTCGGCCCGCTCCATCCGCGCCATCTTCAGGGCAAACCCCATGTTCGCAGCAACGGTCTTGTGCGGATAAAGCGCATAGTTCTGGAACACCATCGCAATATCACGCTCGGCTGGCGGCAGATTGTTGACCACGCGCGGGCCGATGGAAATGGTGCCCGATGTCACCGCCTCCAGCCCTGCGATCATCCGCAGAAGGGTGGATTTGCCGCACCCCGACGGACCGACCAGCACGACGAACTGACCATCCGCGATATCGACGTTGACGCCGTGGACCACCTGCAAAGCGCCATAGGATTTTTGCAGATCGCGGATCGTTACCTCGGCCATGGTCCCCCCTTGCCCGCCCAGAAATCAAGTCCTAGCGCAGCCAATTGCACCTGTCCACCACCTGAACATACTAACATGTTAGATGCTTGACAGGTGCAGACAAGGCTGAAAAGGTTCTGCATGTGACCGGCCCTGCCGGGCCTGACTTTTGGGAACATCTGTTCTGCTGAAAGACCCGCAAAGGGCAAGGATTTTCCCGCAACAGAACGCGCTTCACGCGAAACACCTTAGGGAGGTTGTTGATGAAAACGGAGCTTTACGAATATGCCAAGCGTGCGGGCCTGACCCGGCGCAATCTGTTGCAGGGCGCGGCCAGCGTGGCTGGTCTTGCGGCGGCGGGGCGGCTGGGGCTGAGCCCGACGCAGGCTTTCGCGCAGGATGATGTGCGCGCGGCCATCCTTGCTATTCCGGGCGTGGGGGCTGGTTCACCCACCGATGCCGACTGGCAGAAGGTGGGCGAGATGTGCCTTGCCTCAACCAAGGCCAACGTGGCCGAAGGCGAATTTGCCGGGGTCGAGCTTACCTTTCTGGGTCTCAACAACCAGAACCAGCACAACTTTCTGTTCCGCGGCTTTCTCAAAAGCTGGGAGGCCTATACTGGCGCCAAGATCAGCTGGATCGACCTGGCCCAAGCCGATTACAACCCGCGTCTGCAACAGGCCATCGCGACAGGCACCGTCGATTTCGACATCATCGAGATGGGCGCCCCGTTCGAGGGTGACACCGCCGGTCGCGGCCTGCTGGACGAGATGCCGGATTGGGTGAAAACCCAGATCGACATGGAAGATTATGTGTCCTACCTCAAGGCACCTGTCGGCACATGGGATGGCAAGACCTACCGCGTCACCATCGACGGCGATTGCCACACGATGGCCTATCGCAAGGATTACTTCGGCGAAGGTGCCATCGGCGGGGCCGAAGTGCCAACGACATGGCAGCAGGTTCAGGCCGTATCAAAGGCCGTCAAGGGCCAGAAAGACCCGCTGTCGGGCGGCGATGCTTACGGCTTTCTTGATCCGCTGAAGGGCTGGGGCGGTTTTGGCTTCTATTTCCTTGAAGACCGCGCATCGGCCTATGCCAAGCATCCGGGCGATCCGGCATGGCTGTTTGATGCCGACACGATGAAGCCGCGCGTCAACAACCCGGCTTGGGTGCAGGCCATTCAGGACGTGATGGACACAATGCCCGACCTGCCGCCGGACCAGATCAACGCCGATCCGGGCACAACCGCGTTCCAGCAATTCCTTGCAGGCACCGGCTCGATGATCTGCTGGTGGGGCGATGTGGGATCGAACGCGCGCACGTCTGACAGTTCGGTTGTGGGCGATGTGGTGGGCTTTTCGGTCAACCCGGGGTCGGACAGGGTCTACAATTCGAAAACCTCGGAATGGGAAACGCCGGAGACCCCGAACTTCGCGCCCAACATGGCGTATCTGGGCTGGGGCGTTTACGTCACCAACCGTGTCTCGGCCGATGAAAAGCGGCGCAAGGCGGCCTGGTCAGCGGCGGCGCATCTGGGCGGCAAGGATCTGTCGCTGTGGATGGCGGCCTATCCTTCGGGCTTCCAGCCCTACCGCAATTCCCAGTTCCAGTATGACGAATGGGAAGCGGCGGGCTATGACCGCGCCTTTGTCGAGGATTATCTCGGCTCCAACCTTGACAGCTACAACCACCCCAACGCCGCCATCGAACCACGCATCCCCGGCATTTTCCAATACTATTCGGTCGCCGAGGACGAGTTGGCCAAGGGCTATGCAGGCCAATACAAATCGGCACAGGAAACCGCCGATGCGATTGCCGCCGCATGGGAAAAGATCACCGACCAGATCGGTCGTGACAGCCAGATCGCGCTTTACAAGGCGTCGCTGGGAATGTGACGTAGCAGAGCCGGCGGGGCATCCCCCGCCGGCTCGACCTCTGCAGAATTATGAACGAAAGCAGTATCTTGTCTGGTTCAGGCGATCTTCTTCACGTTGTCACCTCGGACAACATTTCGCCGCAGCGCAAGGCGTTCGGTCGGGCGATCATCTGGGGCGCTGCAGGCGTGCTGGCGTTGGTTGGCGCGCTGCAGACACTGGATCAGAACGGACTTCTTGACATCGGCTTTACCACCTGGCGACCGACGCTTTACGCCTATGTGCTGTGGGCCATCGCGTTTTGCTGGGGGCAGGTTCTGACACGCGGCGAGCAGGGCAAGCGCACGCTGTTCATTCTGCCCGCCGTGCTGTTCGTGATCTCGATGGTGGTGTTTCCGCTGCTGTTCGGGCTGGTCATCGCATTTTCCGACTGGAATCTTTCCTCCCCCACGGGCCGCAAATTCAACGGCGTGGGCAACCTTGTGCAGATGTGGAACGACCCGTTCTACTGGAATGCGCTTGGAAACATGGTCTGGTACTGCGCCGCCATCGCGGTGGAATACGCAGTGGCGTTCGGGCTGGCGCTGATGCTGAATTCCCAGATCAGGGCACGCAAGTTTTTCCGGGTGGCGTTCCTGATGCCGCTGATGCTGTCGCCGGTCGCGGTAAGCTGGATGATCGGCAAGTCCATGATGGAGATCCGCTTTGGCCCGCTGGCCAGCCTTGCACGGATGCTTGGCTGGGACAGCCCGTCGTTCTTTGGCTCGCCCTTCGTGGCCAAGGCGTCGATCATGCTGATGGATGCGTGGACCTTCATTCCCTTCATGATGATCATGATACTGGCCGGCTTGCAGGCGATCCCGAAAGAGTTGCAAGAGGCCGCAAAGGTCGATGGTGCAAACGGTTGGCGCGGCTTTTGGGAGGTGACGTTTCCCCTGATGCTGCCGGTCAGCATCACGGCCGTGCTGATCCGCATCATCTTCAAGCTGAAGCTGGCCGACATCATCATCACTGTCACCTCGGGCGGGCCGGGCGGGGCCACCGACAGTGTGACAAGTTTCATCTTCCGCGAATATCGTGAGCGCTCGAACGTCGGCTATGGCACCATGCTGGCGATGGTTTACCTTGTGGTCATCGTCATCGCGATGACCATCCTGATGAAGATCGCCGACCGCTGGATGAGGCCGAAATACTGATGAGCGCACAGATTTTCCACGATGCCCCGCACGACCGCGCACCATCGGCAAAATGGTGGGCCGGGCGCGTGGCGATCTATGGCGCGCTGATCCTGTGGGCCGTGATCTGCCTGTTTCCGATCTATTGGACGATCACCACCAGTTTCAAGATGGCCCCTGATGTGATGAAGGGCCACATGGTGCCCTGGTGGGATTTCACCCCGAAATGGATCGGCTGGAAAAGCCTTGGCTTGTCGCCCGACACCATCGGCGCGCAATCGACCGTGCGTGACGAATTCATGCTCCGGTTCACCAATTCAGCGATCATCTCGGTTTCTGCCTCGCTTCTGGCGGTGATACTTGGCAGCCTTGCGGCCTACGGGCTGTCGCGGTTTTCCTACCGCTTCGGCTATATGCGCAATTCCGACATCTCGTTCTTTTTCCTAAGCCAGTTGATCCTGCCGCCTGTCGTTCTGGCCCTGCCCTTCCTTGTGCTTTACAAATCCCTGGGGCTACTGGACAGCCGCATCGGGCTGATCCTGCTTTACACGCTGACGGTGCTGCCCATCGTGATCTGGATCATGCGCGATCAGTTTTCCGGCATCCCGACCGAGCTGGAAGAGGCGGCGCTGGTGGACGGTCTGTCGATCTGGGGCGCGTTTTTCACCATTGTTCTGCCCATCGCATTGCCCGGCATGGTGGCGGCCCTGATCATCAGTCTGGTCCTGACGTGGAACGAGTATTTCTTTGCCGCCCTGTTGACCTCGACCCATGCCAATACGCTGCCGGTGATGGTGGCCAGCCAGACCGGATCACAAGGCATAAGCTGGTGGAGCATGGCGGCACTAAGCTTTGCCGCTATCCTGCCCCTGATCGTGATCGGCATCGTGCTGGAGCGGTTCATCATCAAGGGTATGGCCGCCGGGGCCGTCAAGTGATGTTGAAAGGCCTGGATCAACGGCTGTCGGCCGAGGTGGTGCAGGTGCTGATGCTGATGGGGCATGGCGACGATCTGGTGATCTGCGATGTGAACCACCCCGCCGCCAGCATCGCCGCAGATACCACCTATGGCCGGCTGGTCGACATGGCGGGCTGCGACATTCCCACGGCAGCCCGCGCGGTGCTGTCGCTGATGCCTTTGGATACGTTCGTTGCCGCCCCCGTCACGCGGATGCAGGTGGTGGGCGATCCTGCCGCCGACATGCCGGTGTTCGGGCGGATGCAGACGGTGATTGATGC
>JBGSRQ010000047.1:0-2071 GCA_041737515.1 Rhodobacterales bacterium
GGGTTCCGTGCGCCGGCTGCGGGGTGGTCAGCCGGGGGCTTTGGCGGGGTTGCTTGGCGTGGCTTTTGGCTACGGCTTCTTTCACGCGGTGGGGCCCGGGCATGGCAAGATGCTGATCGGCGGTTATGGCGTGGCCCGCCGGGTGCGATTGTTGCCGCTGGCAGCAATCGCGCTGATCGCCAGTCTGGCGCAGGCAACAGTTGCCGTGGCGCTGGTATATGGGTTGGTGCTGGCGCTGGGATGGACCCGCGAGCGGGTCGAGGGTTTGGCACAGGATATCGTCACACCGATATCCTATGCGGCGGTTGCAGGCATCGGTCTGTGGCTGGTCTGGCGCGGCGTGCGCGGACTGGTTCAAACTGCAAAACCGGGGGCATCGACAGGGCACGACCTGCCCGATGCCCGCGCCTTTGCGGCAAACCCGCAGGCTTTGGACGATGAGAGCACCCATGCCCCCGCCACTGACATTCCAGAGCCGCATGATCTGGCGCTCGACAGTCCGGATATCAAAGACCACACCGCGCATGACCACACCGCGCATGACCACACCCCGCACGGGCATCCCGCGCATGTGCATGATGCAAGTTGCGCCCACGCGCACGGCCCGACGCTGGAGGATATGGACCGTCTGAAGGGGCCGCGGGATGCGTTGGTTCTGATTGCCTCTATCGCAATGCGGCCGTGTTCCGGGGCGCTGTTCCTGCTGATCGTCACCTGGCAGCTTGGTCTGGCGGCCGCCGGTATCGCCGGGGTCTATGCAATGGGGTTGGGCACCGCACTTGTCACCATTGTGGTCGCCGGACTGTCCGTATGGGCGCGCGAGGGGGCATTGGCCAGCCTGCCCGGCGGTGCCATTGCCCGCGCGCTGCCGGTGATCGAGATTGTCGCCGGAGCCGTGGTGGCACTGGTAGCCGGACAGTTGCTGATGCAGGCACTTTAGCCCGGTCCCGCCCCCCTCTGTGTGGTCGCCGCATCTTGCCGCGCCCCGCCCGCCCGGATATGGCGACGCCCATGACACCTCGCATGCCCTATTCCACCCATGCCCGCGCAACGCTGGCGCTTGGCCTGCCGCTGATCGGCAGCCATCTGGCGCAGATGGGGCTGCATGTCACCGATACGGTGATGCTGGGCTGGTACGGAGTGGCGGAACTTGCCGCCGTTGTGCTGGGATCATCGTCATTCTTCGTGATCTTCCTTCTGGGTTCGGGCTTTGCGCAGGCCGTGATGCCGATGGTGGCACAGGCCCTTGGGCGCGAAGATGAGGCGCAGGTGCGCCGTGACACCCGCATGGGATTGTGGTTGTCGATTGTCTTCGGGGTGCTTTGCTATCCTCTGTTCTGGTGGTCGGGGCCGATTTTGCTGGCGTCCGGGCAGAATGCCGAAGTTGCCGGTTTGGCACAGGATTATTTGCAGATCGTTGGCATCGGCATGATACCCGCACTTCTGGTGATGACTCTGAAAAGCTATCTGGCCGCGCTGGAGCGGGCGGGGATCGTGCTGTGGGCGACGGTTGCCGCCGTGATCCTGAACATCGGGCTGAACTGGATGCTGATCTTCGGCAACTGGGGTGCTCCGGAATTGGGGGTGCGGGGGGCCGCAGTTGCGTCGGTTTCGGTTCAGATTGCCACATTTGCGACGCTGGCGATCTATGGCGCGTGGCTGCCTGCGCTGCGGCGGTTTTCCCTGTGGCAGCGGTTCTGGCGGCCCGATTGGCCAGCACTGGGGCAGGTGTTCCGACTGGGGGTTCCCATCGGGTTGACCGGGTTGGCCGAAAGCGGGCTTTTTCAGGCGTCGGCCCTGATGATGGGCTGGATCGGCACGGTGGAACTTGCCGCCCACGGTATCGCGCTGGAGGCTGCGGCCCTGGTTGGTCGATAGCCGACAGTGACCCGCAGTGCGCGGGCCCTTATCATCCCCCTTTTGGCACAATAGTTGCCAAAATGCACTTTTCAACCTCATCTGCACGATGGCCGTCGAAGTGCGGCCCGAGACCGCTGCGGTCGACAGCCTTGGAAGGCCATCGTACAACATTTGCAGGTCCGACCTGTCGCCAATGCGTGCCCGCTGACAA
>JBGSRQ010000048.1:0-3387 GCA_041737515.1 Rhodobacterales bacterium
GCGGGTGCAGCAAAGCGCGCCAAAACTCCGGCCTTCGCCAAAGCCGCCCCCGAACAAGGCGCAGACCGCCCCAAGACCAAACGCCCCGCAGCCCCGCGCCGCGCGCCCACCCGCAATCGCACCAACTGAGACTGGCCGACCAAGACTGGCCGACCAAGGCTGGTCGACCAAGGCTGGTCGACTAAGGCTGGTCGGGGCCGCCAACCGCGCCTATACTGCGCCCAACCGGCCGCAAGGCCATGACCTCGAGGCCGCAATGTCCGGATCAACCCTGCAAACCCTGTCTTACGTCGTGCTTTTGGGCGTCATGTTCTATGTCGCCACTTTGGGGGCACAGTGATGGCGGAAAAGTTTGGCGGAAAATACAGCCCCGGCTCGCGCGATGACAACCCAAGCGTGACCGGAATTGCAGGTGGCAAGGGCACAGGCACCCGCAATGCGTTTGACGGCCAGCGCCCGACCAAGGTGGGCGGTCGCGCGAAATTCCTGTTCATCATGCCGCTCTTGTTCATCGCAACCGCCTTTGTCGACAAACCGGCGGGACTGGTGGCGGGGCTTCTGGCCGCGGCAATGCTGTTTCTGGCCGCCTGGCTGACCCGCGAAGGCATCATCGCGCAAGAGGCGTATGACGCCCGCCGCGTTGCCCGCCGCCCGGCCCTGCCCCGCAAGATGGCAGGCTCGGCCTTCATCGGCATCGGACTTTTTGCAGGCGCGATGGCGAACGGTCAGTCGCCCTTGGTGCCCGCGCTCCTTGGTTTGATCGGGGCGGCCCTGCACCTCTTTGCCTTCGGCCCCGATCCCTTGCGCGACAAGGGAATGGAGGGGGTCGACACCTTCCAGACCGACCGCGTTGCGCGCGCCGTGGATGAAGGCGAGGCGTATCTGAAAGCCATGAAAGACGCGATCCTGCGCGCCGGTGACCGCGCGCTTGAAACCCGCGTCGACCAGTTCGCGAGAACCGCCCGCCAGTTGTTCCGCTCCGTCGAAAACGACCCCGGCGATCTGACTGCCGCGCGCAAATACCTGACCGTCTACCTGATGGGCGCGCGCGACTCGACGGTGAAATTCGCCGATTTCTATGCTCAAAGCCGCGATCCGAAAGCCCGCGCCGATTATGCCGCCCTGCTGGATGATCTTGAAACCAACTTCGCCGCGCGCACCACGTCATTGCTTGGCAATAACCACACCGATCTGGATGTCGAAATCTCTGTCTTGCGGGATCGGCTGAAAATGGGCGCGTAAGGGCTGGAACCGACCCGAATTTCACCGGTTTCCGCCCCATCCGATGAACTGACATTGAGAAGTGACAATCCCCTGCGTATAGAGGGATCGAACCGCACGCCCGAACCAGGGGCTGCCGCAACCGACAGATGAGGCGACCATGACCGAAGACATCCGCACCAAGGCTGCCACGGCGCTGGCCGACGTTGAAGCCGTAACGGCGACGATCCTGCCCGAACCGGGCCGTGATCTGGTGACGCTGGAGGCCGCACCGGCCCCCGTCGCCGACGATATCCGCAAGCGCATGGCAGAAATGGACATGACCAACACCCAGTCGATCATCTCGTTCGGGTCGGCGGCACAGTCTGAATTGCAGGTCATCAGCCAACAGATGCTGGCCGATGTGAAGAACAAGGATGTGGGGCCCGCGGGCGACAGCCTGCGCAACATCGTCTCGACCATCCGGGGTTTTTCCGTGTCGGAACTTGACGTGCGCCGCAGCCGCAGCTGGTGGGAAAAGCTGCTGGGCCGCGCCGCACCCTTTGCCAAGTTCGTGGCCAAGTTCGAAACCGTGCAAAGCCAGATCGACAAGGTCACCGAAGACCTGCTGGGCCACGAGCACACGCTTTTGAAAGACATCAAGTCGCTGGACATCCTTTATGCCAAGACGCTTGATTTCTATAATGAACTTGGCCTCTACATCTCGGCCGGCGAGGCCAAGCTGAAAGAGCTGGACACGACGACCATCCCGGCGAAAGAAGCCTCGGTCAAGGCCACTGCGGAAGATCAGCAGGTCATGGCCGCACAGGAATTGCGCGATCTGCGCGCCGCGCGCGATGATCTGGAACGCAGGGTCTATGATCTGAAACTGACGCGGCAGGTCACGATGCAGTCGCTGCCCTCGATCCGTCTGGTGCAGGAAAATGACAAGTCGCTGGTGACCAAGATCAACTCGACTTTGGTGAACACGGTGCCCTTGTGGGAAACCCAACTGGCGCAGGCGGTCACGATCCAACGCTCGCGCGAGGCGGCGGAATCGATCCGGTCTGCCAATGATCTGACCAATGAACTCCTGACCGCGAATGCCGAAAACCTGCAACAGGCCAACCGCGTTGTGCGCACCGAGATGGAGCGCGGCGTGTTCGACATCGAAGCGGTCAAGAAGGCCAACGCCACCCTGATCGCCACGATCAACGAAAGCCTGCAGATCGCAGACGACGGCAAGGCCAAACGGGCGGCGGCAGAGGTGGAATTGACCAGAATGGAGGCTGAATTGCGCGATACGCTAGCCTCGGCCAAGGCGCGCAATCCCGGCGTCGGCTCGGCTACCGGCACGGCCTGATCCGCACACCATGCCCCATCGCCGCTTTTCAGTCCGCCGATTCGTGAACCCGAAGGGCTGGCTGGCAGTCATCCTGTTGGCGGCGCTGACCGCCTGCGCACCGCAAGTGCCCGTGTCCTCGCTTCCCGTAACGCCACCTGAACGGCCCGCGCAGCCTGCGCCCCCGCCCCCAACAGTGCATAGCCGACAATCCATCCCATCGCTAACGTCACCGCCAACCGACTAGCATTCTGCCGCGATCGCTCCGAAGTACCCGCAGGAGGATGCGCTCCTGCCTGTCGATAAAGCGTCCAAAGGGCAGGGAAAAAGCCTAGCACCGGGATCAGATAAATGAATATCTGTAGGCGGTTTAGGTCTTCACTTTCAAGTGGATCAGATTGCTTCATGAAAGAGGTGATCAAAGGCATACAACTGTATTGGACACAAGTTATACAACATTTTGCGCCCATAGAACCTTGTTAGATTGCCCAATTTTTTGGTGAATAAAACGGACTGCCCCGTGTAGGCACTACTGAAGCTCAAATCCTACTCCTCCCAGAGGACAAGGGAACCCAAATTTTTAGGCTGCACTAGCCAACGCTAAATTTTTCAGCGCATCTCAATTTCCTGCTTTATGGGGTTATGGGGCATTCATTCGCGGGAACCCTCTATGGGTAAGTTTCTGGGATGAGCCGTATGTCTTTGAAGATTGAACAGGGATTATTTAATCTAGACTTCACCGATTACCATGCGATTCTGGGCGTTCCGGTCGATGCGGATATGAAAGATATTCGCAAGGGCTATCTTAGAATTGCGCGGCGACTGCACCCCGATAGCTGCGCTCA
>JBGSRQ010000071.1:0-2218 GCA_041737515.1 Rhodobacterales bacterium
GCACAAGGTGGCCGATGCCGCCTACAGCCGGATCACCGGCGAGACGGGATATTTCGACAGCCGCGTGGTCTATGTCTCGGAATCCGGGCCGAAGAACCAGCGCGCCAAGCGTCTGGCGGTGATGGATTATGACGGGGCGAATGTGGCCTATCTGACCGACAGCAGTTCCATCGTGCTGGCACCGCGGTTTTCGCCGCAGGGCAACCAGATCCTGTTCACCAGCTATTCCAGCGGCTTTCCGCAGATTTATCTGATGGATGTGGCGGGTCTTGGCACCCGGCGGCTGGAAGAACAGGAGGGCACGATGACCTTTGCCCCGCGCTTTGCCCCCGATGGCCGCACGGTGGTGTTCAGCCTTGAACGCGGTGGCAACACCGACATCTATTCGGTCGACACGGGTTCGGGCGCGCTGAACCAACTGACCAACGCGCCGTCGATCGAAACCGCCCCCAGCTATTCCCCCGACGGCAGCCAGATCGTGTTCGAAAGCGATCGTTCGGGCACTCAGCAGATTTACGTCATGGGCGCGGGCGGCGGTGAGCCGGTGCGCATTTCGGGCGGCGAGGGGCGTTATGGCACTCCGGTCTGGTCGCCGCGCGGCGATCTGATCGCGTTCACCAAACAGAACGCGGGCCGGTTCCACATTGGCGTCATGCGCACCGATGGCAGCGAAGAGCGGTTGCTGACGGCGTCGTTCCTGGATGAGGGGCCGACCTGGGCCCCGAACGGGCGTGTGCTGATGTTCACGCGGCAGGAATCCGGGGCGAACGGCCAGCCCGCGCTTTATTCGGTGGATATCACCGGGCGCAACCTTCAGAAGGTGCCGCTGGATCAGCCCGCCTCGGACCCGGCATGGTCGCCGCTATTGCCGTAGGGCCATCGCACAGACCTGATTCCCACCGCCAATCAAACCTGCTATGCTTGCCCCAAATCGGGCAAAAACCAAAAGGGACGACCGGAATGACTCATTTTACCAAGGCGCTGCTGATCGTCGCCGCTCTCGGCCTGGCCGCTTGCAAGAACCCCGACCGTTACGGTGCGGCGGGCGACCCCAACGCGAATGGCGCGATCAACGGGCAGGGGCTTGGCGGCGCAAATGATCCGACATCGGTCGCCTATTTCAACCAGACCCTGGGCGACCGGGTGTTCTTTACGGTCGATCAGTCCAGCCTGTCGGATGCCGCGCGCGCCACGCTGACGCAGCAGGCGCAATGGCTTAACACCAACCGCGACTATGCGATCATCATCGAGGGCCACGCAGATGAGCAGGGCACGCGGGAATACAACCTTGCCCTTGGTGCGCGCCGCGCGTCTGCCGTGCAGGATTTCCTGATTTCCCAAGGCGTTGGGCCGAACCGTATGCGCACCGTGTCTTACGGCAAGGAACGCCCTGTCGAGGTCTGTTCAACCGAGGATTGCTATTCGCGCAACCGCCGCGCCGTCACGGTGCTGAGCCAGGGCGCGGGTGCGTAAGGGATGCTTCGCGCGTTGGTCCTTGGCGTGATGCTGTTCGCCGGTCCTGCCATGGCGCAGGATCGCGCGCAGACGCTGGCTGACATCAAGGCCGAGATTGCGGCGCTGAGTGGCGAATTCAATGCGCTGAAGCAGGAACTGGTGACCAGCGGTGCCACCCGGAACGGGGCGGCTGGCGGCAGTGCGCTGCAAAGGCTGGATGCGATCGAGGCGGCTCTGGTGCAACTGACCGGCAAGACCGAGGCCGTGGAATTGCGGCTGAACAAGGTCGTCAGTGATGGCACCTTGCGTTTGGGGGATCTGGAATTCCGCCTGACGGAACTTGAGGGCGGCGATGTCGGCGCTTTGCCGCCGACCAAACCGCTGGGCGGCGATGTGCCTGCGGCGACAGTGGCCTCCCCCATCGCTCCGACCGCCCCTGCGGCGGGCGGGCCCGAACTGGCAATTGGCGAGCAATCAGACTTTGACCGGGCCAAGGGGGTGCTCGGTTCGGGTGACTTTCGAACCGCCGCGGACCTCTTTGCGACCTTTACCCAGACCTATCAAGGTGGGCCCCTGACGCAGGAAGCGCAGGTTCTGCGCGGCGACGCGCTGAACCAGTTGGGCGAAACCGCAAACGCCGCGCGAGCCTATCTTGAGGGGTTTTCCGGCGCACCCAACGGTGGCAAGGCCGGCGAGGCTTTGCTGAAGCTGGGTCAGGCGCTGGGGCAGTTGGGCCAGACGCCCGAGGCCTGCGTGACCCTGG
>JBGSRQ010000072.1:0-3316 GCA_041737515.1 Rhodobacterales bacterium
CCGCCAGCCTGCGCGCGGGCGACGGGCATCGCGGCTCCATCGCGCGTGCCAGACCCGCATCCATCGTCGTGATAGAGATGCCAACGCGCACCAGTCCCGCCCGCGCCATGGGGCCAAGAATATCCAGATCGCGCTCGATCAAAGCACCTTTGGTGGTAATGCTGAACGGATGGTTCCAGTCGCGCAGTACCTCCAACACGTCGCGCATCACGCCATGCTCGGCCTCGATCGGCTGATACGGGTCGGTGTTGGTTCCCAATGCAATCACCGCCGGACGGTAGCTCTTTGCCCCCAGTTCCCGCGCCAGAACCGCCCCGATGCCGGGCCGCGCGATCAACCTTGTCTCGAAATCCAACCCCGGTGAAAGGTTGAGAAAGGCATGGCTTGGCCGCGCATAGCAATAGATGCAGCCATGCTCACAGCCGCGATAGGGATTCACCGACCGGTCAAACGGAAGATCGGGCGAGCGGTTGAAGCTGAGCGCCGAACGCGGCCGTTCAACGCGCACCTCGGTGCGCAAAAGCCGTGTGTCTTCCGCCATGTCCCAGCCGTCATCTACGGCCACGCGCGCCACCCCTTCAAACCGCCCCGCCGCATTGCCCAACGCCCCACGCCCGCGAAGTCGCGTTCCGGGCATCAGCGTCTGATCAGGATCTGTCATGGCACAAATCTAGAACACAAAGGGAACATTTTCCACACAATTCGCGGTGCCCGATATCGCTCTGTCGGCTTTCACCCCGCCGATGTCGCAATCCGAAAAGTGCCGATGCCGCTTTGCGATCATTGCAGAAGGAACCTTTAGTGCAGGAGCGCCTCATGGCCGACGAAGACGATATCATCCTTGCCGATCTTTCGGATGACGAGCTGGTCCTGCAAATGCATGACGATCTTTATGACGGCCTGAAGGAAGAGATCGAGGATGGCGTGAACATCCTGCTGGGGCGCGGCTGGACGCCCTACGATGTTCTGACAAAAGCCCTGGTTGCGGGCATGACCATTGTTGGCGCCGACTTCCGCGACGGCATCCTGTTCGTGCCCGAGGTTCTGCTGGCCGCCAACGCGATGAAAGCCGGCATGGCGATCCTCAAGCCGCTGCTGGCCGAAACCGGCGCACCGCGCATGGGCAAGATGGTGATCGGCACTGTGAAGGGCGACATCCACGATATCGGCAAGAACCTTGTCGGCATGATGATGGAGGGCGCGGGCTTTGAAGTGCGCGATCTGGGCATAAACAACTCGGTCGAAAAATACCTTGAGGCGCTGGAGGCTGAACAGCCCGATATCCTTGGCATGTCGGCCCTGCTGACGACCACGATGCCCTACATGAAGGTCGTCATCGATACGCTGAAGGAAAAAGGCATGCGCGATGACTATGTCGTGCTGGTCGGCGGCGCGCCGTTGAACGAGGAATTTTCCAGGGCCATCGGTGCCGATGCCTACTGCCGTGATGCGGCTGTTGCCGTGGAAACCGCGAAATCCTTCATGTTGCGCAAACACAACGCAATGAACGCCTGAACCGGCGCAACGGCTTGTCCAGTCGGCGGAACGGCAAAGCAACGTAGCCCCGGACTTGATCCGGGGCCTTTTGCCTGATCTGCTATTGGAAAACCGGGGATGAACGGCCATTTCAGGTACACCTGAACCGGCTTTACCCGAAAGGCCCTGCATGCCGCCGAAAATCTTCGCCCTGATGATCCTGAGCGTCATCGTTGCCGCTGGTGCAACGATTGCCTTGGCCACGATCGCCGGTGTGCCACTTGTTGCGCTCGGCTTTGCCGCATTGTGCGCCAGCCTGATCCTGGGGTTCCGGAAATGGCGCTGATCCCCGACGACACCACCCTGACCGAGGTCGGAATGGCGCCGCCTGCCATCCAGGGACGCATCCTGCTGATTGCCTGCGGTGCCTTGGCGCATGAGGTGCTGGCGTTGACCCGCGCGAACCGCTGGACCCATGTGGATCTGCAATGCCTGCCCGCGAATCTGCACCTTTGGCCCGACCGCATCCCTGCGGCTGTTGAAAAAGCGGTGACTCAGCACAAATCGACTTACGAGACGATCTTCATTCTGTATGCCGATTGCGGAACGGGCGGACTTTTGCAGCAAAAATGCAAGGATCTGGGCGTTGAGATGATCGAAGGCCCACATTGTTATTCGTTTTTTGAAGGAAATGCACGGTTCGCGGAACTGGCTGAATCCGAATTCACGGCGTTTTACCTGACCGATTTTCTGGTCCGCCAGTTCGATGCCTTTGTCTGGCGGCCCATGGGTCTGGACCGCCACCCCGAGCTGCGCGACATGTATTTCGGCAATTACACCAAGCTGGTCTATCAGGCGCAGACCGACGACCCGGCGCTGGACGCCAAGGCGCAGGACTGCGCCGCGCGTCTGGGTCTTGCCTACGAGCGCCGCTTTACCGGCTACGGCGATCTAGCCGCCGCGCTGGCACGGGTTGCGGCAGATTAAACCGTGTTCAGATGGGCCGAGCGATAAGCCCGGAACCGGCCGCGATCAACCTCGCGCTCGCGCAATTCCAGATCATAAAGATTGCTTGCCTCGGAAAGGTAAGCATATTCCTGATCGGCAATCGTCGGCAGACGAAAGATATCCGTCAGTTTTTTCAACAGTTTTGTCATGGCAAACTCCGTAAGTTTACCTCCCACCAACAAGGTAGGCGAACTCGAGGCAAAGAAAAACCATCATGGAGGCATGTCTGCCATGCGCTCAGCACATGCGGCTTAAGCCAAAAGTGCCTTGGCAGCTTGTCGCGCGGCCTCTGTCACCGTATCGCCCGCCAGCATCCGCGCAATCTCCTCGATCCGTGCGGATGCATCCAGCGGCGTGACGGTCGATGTCGTCATTTCGTCGCGCACCCGCTTTTCCACGCGCCAATGATGCGCGCCAAGGGCTGCCACTTGCGGCGAGTGCGTCACAACCAGCACCTGCGCGCCCGATGACAGCGCCTTGAGCCTGCGCCCCACGGCATCGGCAGTAGCCCCGCCCACGCCCCGGTCAATTTCATCGAAAATCAGGGTGATCCCCGCTGCATCGCCGGTAAGACACACCTTCAGCGCCAACAGAAACCGCGACAATTCCCCACCCGACGCAATGCGGTTCAACGGCCCCGAGGGTGCGCCCGGATTGGTCGCGACGGTAAAGGCGACCATGTCGCGCCCCTCTGGCCCCGGATCGGCCGCGGTGATTTCAGTCGCGAAAACCGCACGCTCCATCTTGAGCGGGGCAAGTTCCGCCGCCATTGCAGCATCAAGCCGCAATGCCGCCTGCGTGCGCTGCAGCGTCAGCGCGCGGGCTGTCGCGT
>JBGSRQ010000106.1:0-8916 GCA_041737515.1 Rhodobacterales bacterium
TGGTGCGTCACCCGCCCCAGAAGGCCCGCCCGAAGCGGAAACCGCACTGTCACATCCGTCATCGCGACAATCGGCGGGGTTTGTACCGGCGCGCGCGCGGCCCCCTTGCCCATGCGGGGCACTGCCGCCAGCAGATCGCGGGTGTAGGGTTGTGCGGGGGATGCGAAAATCTGGCGCACGGGGGCCGCCTCAACCACCGCACCCGCCTTCATCACGATCACCCGGCTGGCCATTTCGGCGACAACGCCCATGTCATGCGTGATGAGGATGATCGCCGTGCCCAGATCGCGTTGCAAATCGCGCAAAAGGTCCAGAACCTCGCGCTGCACGGTCACATCAAGGGCGGTGGTCGGTTCATCCGCAATCAACACCTCGGGGCGGAGTGCTACGGCCATCGCGATCATCACGCGTTGACGCATACCGCCCGAAAGCTCGTGCGGGAATTGGGTCATGCGGCCTTCGGCGTTGGAAATGCGCGTGGCTTTCAGGGCGTCCACCGCGCGGGCGCGCGCCTGCCCCAGCGACACCGGATCATGCGCGCGGATCGCCTCGATCAGTTGCGCGCCAATGGTCATCACCGGGTTCAGGCTGGTCATCGGTTCCTGAAAGATCATCGCGATCCGGTTGCCGCGCAGGGGTTGCAGCCGCGATTCCGGCAGCGCCGTCAGGTCGGCATCGCCCAGCCGGATACGCCCGCCTGTGACCCGCACCGCAGGTGGTGGCAGCAGCCCCATGATCGCCAGCGCGGTGATCGACTTGCCAGACCCGCTTTCGCCGGCAATGGCCAGGGTTTCGCCCCGGTTCAGGGTAAAGCTCAGGTCGCGCACCAACGGCACAAGTCCGCTTTCGGTGCGCACCGATACGGTCAGCCCTTCGACCGACAGCACGGGACGGGCCGGGGCAACGGCTGCCCCGGCCATGGGTTCGGCAAGCGTCATTCAAACACGCAGCGCGGGAAGTAAAAGCTGACAACCCAGTTCGGCATATCGACGATCTCGGAGATCCGCAGATCGCCGCAGGTCGAGACCAGCATATACGCCTCAACCGCCGCCATGCCGCGCGTGGCGCACAGATGATCGACCATCCCCGCCACCGCATCGCGGGATGCCGTCATCAGATCGGGGCCGATGCCGGTTGTCACCTCATAGCCCTTGGCATCCAGATGCCGCGTGACCGGGCCGGGCGTCGTGAAACGCGGGTTTTTCAGATTCGCGCCTTTCACAAGATCCAGCGTCAGCACCACATCCATCGGCGATTCAATCGCGGTGCCGCACACCTCGCCGTCACCCTGCGCCGCGTGCGTATCGCCGACGCTGAACAAGGCGCCCTCCACCTCGACCGGCAGATACAGGATCACGCCCGAGGTCAGATCGCGGATATCAAGATTGCCACCCACCCGGCGCGGCGGCACAACGGAATGAAGGCCCTTTTCCGCCAGGGCATTGCCGATCGTTCCGGCAAAGGGTTTCAGTGGCACGCGGCCTTCGCGGCCATAAAGTGCGGGGGCCATCTGGCCCGCGTCATAAGACCAGACGTGCAGCGCGGGGTCGGTGAACTGATCGGCCAGAAGGCCAAACCCCGGAATGTTCGCCGTCCAGCCAAAACCTTTGCCGCCATGCAACCGGGGCGCAAAGCTGTCGATGGTGATCTTGACCGCATCGCCAGGCATTGCCCCTTCGATGAAGATCGGGCCGGAAACCGGGTTGATCTTGCCGAAATCAAGGGTTGCCACGTCGGCAACGGTCGACGACGGGCCAAGCTGGCCCGCCGAACTGTCATGGCAGTGAAACAGGATCGTCGCCCCCGGCTCCACCCGTTCGGCCGGGGCATTGGAATTGTCACAGCCGAAATGGTGCTGCGCGCCGTGAATGGTATAGTCGCAGGCTTTGCACATGCTACTTCACGAACACATAGTCATAGTTGACCGGGATCGAGACCGGATCGACATAAAGCGCATCCTCGCCGCCCATCCGGTCCGATTTCATCGTATAGCGTTCCTCGTTGAACACCGGCACCCAGGGCGCGTCTTTCATGACACCCTGATAGACATCAGACCAGAGTGCCAGACGGTCGGCAACCTTGGCGGGGTCGGCCATGCTGTCGGCCTCGGTCGCCATCTTGTCCAAATCGGCGTTGCAATACTTGGACCAGTTCCAGCCCCCTTCCACCGCGCCCGAACACCCAAGGATCGGCCCGTAAAAGTTTGACGGATCAGGGAAATCCGCGATCCACGCCATGCCGCCCGACCAGATCATCGGGGCGGTGCCAGCCCCCCCGGCCTCGATCACATTGGCTTGGGCAAGGCTCTGGATATCGGCCCTGATGCCGATGCCCGCCAGATCCTGCTGGATGGCTTGGGCAATCCGCGGGTTTGGATCGGTGTTCATGACGAAAAGCTGCGTCTCGAACCCGTCGGCAAAACCGGCCTCGGCCAACAGCGCTTTTGCCGCATCAACGTCATAGGCGTAGCCTTTGTAATCTTTGGTATATCCCGGCATTGACGGCGGAAGGGGCTGGTTGGCAGGCACCGCGCGACCGTTGATGATCTGAACAATACGATCCTTGTTGATCGCCATGTTGATCGCCTCACGCACCTTGACATTATCAAGCGGAGGAATGGTCACGTTGAGCGTGATGTAACCGGTTTGCAACTGCCCGCCAATGACCACCTGTGCGGCCTGCGCCGGGTCTGCCATCACTTCGGTGAACTTGGCAGGCGGGATGCCGTCACCCGGCACGTCGACCTCGCCGCTCTGCAGGCGAAGCAGGGCCACGACGGGTTCCTGCCCTACCTCGAACACCACCTGATCCAGATACGGAACACCTGCGCGCCAGTAATTCGGGTTCTTGGTCAGCACCAGCTTTTGCCCCAGCGTCCATTCGGCCAGCGTGAAGGCCCCGGTGCCCATCGGTTGCTTGCCAAAATCAGCGCCCGCAGCCTCGACCCCTTCCTTCGCCACCACTGACGCGAAATTCAGCGCCATGACATGCAGGAACGTCGCATCGGGGCGCGACAGGGTAATTTCCACCGTTGCGGGATCCACCGCCTTGACGCCCGCAAGCGTGGTCGCCGAACCGTCCGACATCGCATCAAACCCGGCGATGGAGGCAAAGAACCCCGCCCCCGGCGATTGCGTGGCGGGCAGCGTCACCCGGTTCAGCGAATAGGCAACATCCTAGGCCACCATCTCGCGCCCGTTGGAAAACTTGACGCCGGGGCGCAGTTTGAAGGTGTAGGTCAGCCCATCGGGCGAGATCGTATAGCTTTCCGCAAGACCCGGACGCAGCGTCGTGGTGCCCGGCACATAATCCATCATGCTGTCATAAAGCGATTTGATCATCGACCAGTTCTGCCAGTCATAACCAATCGCGGGGTCCAGTGTGGCGACATCATCCTTATAGGTCACCGTGATTGACCCGCCCGGTTTGGCATTGGGATCGGGCGTGTAATCCTGCGCCATGGCGGGCAGGCCAAGGGTCAGCACAAGGGCGGTGGATGCGAGCAGTCTTTTCATCATGTCTCTCCTGTTGACGATTATTTCAGACGAATTCTGGGGTCGATCATCGGGGCGATCATGTCGGCCAGCAGGTTTCCCAGCACGATGGCGCAGGCCGAGACCAGCGTCACCCCCATGATGATGGGAATGTCGACACGCTGAATGGCCTGCCATGCAAGTTGCCCGATACCGGGCCAGCCGAACACCGATTCCACCACAACGATGCCACCCATGAAGATGCCGATGTCGATCCCGATCATCGCGATGATCGGCAGAATGGCGTTGGGCAGGGCATGGCGGAAAATGACCCGGCGGCGGGTCAGCCCCTTGGCGCGCGCGGTGCGGATGAAGTCGGCGCGCAAGACCTCGATCATCGACGAGCGCATCATGCGACTGTACCAGCCCGAGCCAAGAACGCCCAAGGTGACGGCGGGCAAGACAAGGTGCCACACGGTGCCGTAGCCGCCGATGGGAAACCAGCCAAGGCGCACGGCGAACACATAAAGCAGCAAGAGACTGACCACGAATTGCGGGGCGGATACGGTGACAAAGGATGTCATCATCAACGCCTGATCGCCGATCCGCCCGCGCAGCAATGCCGCCGCAATGCCCATCGCAAGGCCCAGCACCAGTTCGCACCCGATGCCGCCCGCCATCAGCAGCAAGGACGCCGGCAACCGCGCCCGGATCAGGTCGGCCACTTCGGTCTTTTGCAGGTAACTGCGCCCCAGATCGCCCTGCACCAACCCCGCCAGATAGCGCCCGTATTGCACCACGAAGGGTTGATCCAGACCAAGCTGCACCCGGATGTTTTCCACCACCTGCGGCGTGGCCGACCGCCCCGCAATCTGGCGCACAGGATCGGCGGGCAGCACGAACAGCAGGAAAAACGTGATGAAGCTGACCCCCAGAAGGATCAGCGCCGATTGCAGGATGCGGCGTGCGAAATATCCCGCCATCAGTCACGCCCCCGCTGTGTCGGGTCCAGCACGTCGCGCAGCGCGTCGCCCACCAGATTGAATGCCAGTGCCAGAAGCAGGATCGCGGCCCCCGGAATGAACACAAGCCACGGCGCAGACTGGAAATAGGTCTGATTCTCGAAAATGATGTTGCCCCAGCTTGGTGTGGGCGGCTGCACCCCCACGCCCAGAAACGACAGCGTCGCCTCCATCAGCACGGTCGTGGAAATGCCCAGCGTGCCCCAGACAATGATCGTAGGCACCAGATGCGGCAGGATATGGTAGAACAGAATGCGCCCGGTGCCCGCCCCCAGGGTGCGTTCGGCGGCAATGAAATCGCGCGTCGCAAGTGACGAGGTTTCGGTGTAGATCACCCGCGCCGTCTGCACCCAGTTCACCAGCGCAATCACCATCGCCACGATCCAAAGCGACGGCGAGAAGATCGCGGCCAGACAGATCGCCAGCAAAAGGGCAGGAAACGCCATCATCAGGTCGGTAAACCGCATCAGAACGCCACCGATCACGCCGCGGAAATACCCCGCCGTGATCCCCACCAGCGTGCCGATGATCAGCGCCAGCCCGTTCGCCACCACCCCGATGATCAGCGAGGTGCGCGCGCCGTAAAGGATGCGGCTGAACAGATCACGCCCCAGCAGATCGGTGCCCCAAAGATAGGCGCCGCCGGGCGGCAAGGGCGCGCCCTCGATCGTCAGGCCATCGAACAGTTGTTCTTCCGGCGCAAAGGGGGCCAGCCACGGCGCAAGGATTGCGCCTGTGATCACCACCGCGATCACCAGAAAGCCGAAGACCGCCAGCTTGCGGCGCAAAAGTCTGCTCCAGACCCCGGCGGGGCGGCGACGATCAAGGGCGGCATCGGTCATCGGCGCGTCTGCGCTCTGATCACGACAGTTGTGCGACGCCCTGACATCCGTCCCGGTTCCGATCTTTGCCCATCACTGGTCGCGCGCATGTCCTGCGCCGCGACATTGCACAGGGTTAGCCCCCCACCCCACGGGGTCAAGCCGGTACGCGCCGGGATCGGCCGGAATTGTTAAAATACTTTCATGTCAGGCAAGTCTGTCGGTTTATTGCGCAACCGCCGCGCGCAATGCGCGCAAATTCCTTTCGGGAATGCCTGCGAATTAGATTGCGAATGACTTGCAATTGCAATACCTGGCGTTACCTTGTCGTCGAACCATATCCGAGAGACTCATGCCCGCAGAACCCTTACCCACCCCCTCTGGCTGGCAACGCGCGCGCGGCGATGCCTCATTGCTGGAGGTGTTCCGTTCGGTCAAGGTCAACGCCCGCGCCACCCCTTTCCGCCGCTTCATGGCCTTTGTCGGTCCGGGCTATCTGGTGGCAGTGGGCTATATGGACCCCGGCAACTGGGCCACGTCGCTGGCCGGGGGGGCGCAGTTCGGGTATGCGCTGCTGTCGGTGGCGCTCTTGTCCAATTTCATGGCGATCCTGTTGCAGTCGCTTTGCGCGCGCCTTGCCATCGGCACCGGACGCGATCTTGCGCAGGCGTGCCGCGATGCCTTTCCGCGCTGGGTCGCCTGGCCCTTGTGGTTGTTTGCCGAACTCGCCATCTGTGCCACCGACCTTGCCGAGGTGATTGGCACCGCGATCGGCCTGAACCTGCTGTTCTGCATCCCGCTTGAGATTGGCGTCGTGCTGACCGCGCTGGATGTGTTTGTCATTCTATGGCTGCAAAACAAGGGGTTCCGCTGGGTCGAGGCGTTCATCATCACACTGCTGGCGGTGATCTCCATCTGTTTCGGCCTCCAGATCGCCCTTGCCGACCCGAACTGGGGCGAGGTGATCCGCGGGTTTGCCCCCACCACCGAAATCGTCACGAATCCGAACATGCTGTTCATCGCGCTTGGCATTATCGGGGCCACGGTGATGCCGCATAACCTGTATCTTCATTCGGGCATCGTGCAGACCCGCGCCTATGGCGACACCCTGCCCGAAAAGCGCGAGGCCCTGAAGTTTGCGACCATCGACAGCACCGTGGCCCTGATGTTCGCGCTGACGATCAACGCCTCGATCCTGATTCTGGCCGCCGCCACGTTCCATGCCAACGGGCTTGCCGACGTGGCCGAGATCGAGACTGCGCATTCGATGCTGGCACCGCTGCTGGGTGCATCCATCGCACCGGCGCTGTTCGCGATTGCCCTTCTGGCTTGCGGGCTGAATTCCACTGTCACGGCCACGATGGCGGGCCAGATCGTGATGGAAGGCTTCATCGACATCCGCCTGCCAAGCTGGCTGCGGCGTCTGGTCACGCGGCTGGTTGCAATCATCCCGGCGGTCGCGATCACCATCCTTTATGGCGGCGAACATACCACCGACTTGCTGATCCTGAGCCAGGTCGTGCTGAGCTTTCAGTTGCCCTTTGCCATCGTGCCCCTGGTCATGTTCACGGCCAACCGCGCCAAGATGGGGCCACTTGTCTCGCCCGTTTGGCTGACGGTGCTGGCCGCGATCATTGCGGTGGTGATCATCGTTCTGAACATCAATCTTCTGGTCGGTGTGGCAACCGGGGCGTGATCCGGGGGCTTTTTCGTGCCGCTGCCAGCCTGCGCTTTACGGCCCCGCCCCCCTCGTCTAATCAGGGGGAAGCAAGGGGCCATACATGCGTATTCTGATCACGAATGATGACGGTATCAACGCCCCGGGGCTTGAGGTTCTGACCGAAATCGCAACCACTCTGGCCGGACCAAAGGGCGAGGTCTGGACGGTGGCACCTGCGTTCGAACAATCCGGCGTGGGCCACTGCATCAGCTATACCCACCCGATGATGATCGCCGAACTTGGGCCTCGACGCTTCGCCGCCGAGGGCAGCCCCGCCGATTGCGTGCTGGCAGCGCTGTATGATGTAATGCCGGATCATCCCGATCTGGTGCTGTCGGGCGTGAACCGGGGCAACAATGCCGCCGAGAACGCGCTGTATTCGGGCACCATAGGCGGTGCGATGGAGGCGGCGCTGCAGGGCCTGCCCGCCATCGCGCTGTCACAGTTCATGGGGCCTGCAACCAGCACGCTGGAAGATCCGTTTCAGGCCGCCCGCGTGCATGGCGCGGATCTTGTCCGCCGATTGGTCGACAACGGCCATTGGGATCTGTCCGACTACCGGGTGTTTTACAACATCAACTTCCCGCCGCTGGGGGCTGCGGCGGTCAAGGGCACCCGCGTTGCCGCCCAGGGTTATCGGCGCGACACGAAATTCTCGGTCGAACCGCACATGTCGCCTTCGGGCCGCAAGTTCTTGTGGATCAAGGGCGGCGCGCAGCAGACGCCGACCGAACCCGGCACCGATGCGGCCGTGAACCTGGAAGGCTACATCTCGGTCACGCCGATGCGCGCCGACCTGACCGCGCACGACCGCCTTGCCGATCTTGCGGCAGCACTTGGATGACAGACGAAGTCGGGCCAGAGGATGCTATTGCTGAACGCAAGATGCGCTTTCTCTTTGCCCTGCGTTCGCGCGGCGTGACGGATGCCCGCGTTCTGAACGCGATGGAAAAGATCGACCGTGGCCATTTCGTGCGCGGCCTCTTTGCCGAACGCGCCTATGAGGACATGCCCCTGCCCATCGCCTGCGGCCAGACCATCAGCCAGCCCTCGGTTGTGGGGCTGATGACACAGGCGCTTTTCGTGCAGCCCCGCGACGTGGTGCTGGAGGTCGGCACCGGCTCGGGTTATCAGGCCGCCATCCTCAGCCAGCTTGCGCGCAGGGTCTATACGGTGGATCGCCACCGCCGTCTGGTGCGCGAAGCAGCAGAGCTTTTTGGCGCCCTCAAGATGACAAATATCACCCCCCTGGTGGCCGATGGCAGCTATGGGTTGCGGGATCAGGCCCCGTTTGACCGAATTATTGTGACCGCAGCCGCCGAAGACCCCCCCGGCCCCCTCTTGGCGCAACTCAAGATTGGGGGTATCATGGTGGTACCGGTCGGCCAGTCTGACGCCGTGCAACACCTGATCAAGGTCACGCGGCACGAGGGGGGTTATGACTATGACGAGCTTCGCCCGGTGCGCTTTGTGCCGCTGATCGAAGGCTTGGGGACAGAGTGAACAGAACCGGGATAACCCGGCAAGCAAAGAGGCAGTGATGATGCGACCAGGATTTTCCCTTTTCTGCAGCCTTGGGCTGACCACCGCGCTGACCCTTGTTTCAGGCTGCGCAAAGATTTCAACACTCGACTGGGATTTGCGCGGCAACGGCAAAGGCACCAGCTCCGCCGCCAAATCCGCCAACGAAAACCGCCCCGAGGCCGACAGTCGCGGCGTCATCACCTATCCGGGGTATCAGGTGGCGGTGGCAAAACGCGGCGATACGGTGGGGTCGGTGGCCAGCCGTATCGGCGTGGATGGCGCGCAACTGGCCACCTTCAACGCGTTGTCTCCGACCGATCCGTTGCGCAGCGGCGAAATTCTCGCCCTGCCCCAGC
>JBGSRQ010000180.1:0-1505 GCA_041737515.1 Rhodobacterales bacterium
CCATCAGCACCACGCCGCCAAAGCCCACCGCAATCGCGCCCCAGCGAAGCGGGCCAACGGTTTCGCGCAGGATCAGCACACTCAGCACGGTGATGAACAGGGGCGCCGCGAAAAACAGCGCAACAACCGTGGCTATCGGCATGGCAGCCAGCGCCATGTAGTAAAGCGTGTAGGCCAGAAACAGCAGGAACCCGCGTGCGATCATCCTGCCCATGCCGGGTGTTACAAGGCTGCGCGCGCCGCCATCGCGCAGCACCAGCGCAAAAAGCAGGGGCAGGGCGGTAAGGCTGCGGAACACCATCGCCTGCGACAAGGGATATTCGCCCGACAGCAATTTCAGGATCAGATCCTGCACCGAAAAGATCGCGATGCCGCAGACCAGAAAGGCAATGCCGCGCAGGTTGCCTTTGGCATCCGTGGCCGGAGCCGCAGGCTGCGCGGCGGTGGATGTGGGAAGGACGGACATGAGGCGCCTGTGGTCGGGTTTGCCCAAGAAGCGCGCAATCGGGCGAGTCTGTCTGACCCGTTTCCGACATGCTTGCGCGGGTGCGTGGCGAAAGCGGTGCTGATGCGGAATGGGGTGCCGGGCGCGTTTGGCGTGTTACCGCCAAAGCGCGGGGTCGGCGGCGCTGGCGCATCCCAGCGGCGGCAGACCCTGCCCGAAGCGATCTCTCAGCTTGGCACAGCCCCAGTCGCGGACCGGGCCCGGCATATACTGGTTCAGCGTGATGCCGATCTCGTCATACGGATCGCCGCCCTTGGTCACATAGCGCCAGTATTCGAACCCCGCGAGGCTGCCGCCGCCAAGGATCAGAAGGGCAAGGGGGAGGATGATTTTTCTCACGGGCGTCTCTGGTCTTATGGTGTTGATAAATTGATATCAGGTGCGGGGATATTCGGCAATCGGTGCCGCCCAACAGGCTCGCACACCCGGTTCAGGGGGCGGGCGTATACCGCAGGATGCCCGCGACCGTTGATGCCGTTCCGCTGTCAGACGGGTGGGACACGCCGTCGAGGACGACAATTTCGGCGAAATCGAACGGGCTTACACCTTCTATACAGGCCGCATTGATGCCGAACTGTCCGGGGTTGGACCGGCGCTGGTGATGGGTATAGATGCCGCAGGTCTTGCAGAAATAGTGTTTTGCGGTGCCGGTGTTGAATTGATAAAGCGTCAGATTTTCCGCGCCTTGTTCAAATTCGATGTCATCCGTCTGCGCCGATACCGCGATTGCTCCGCGCATGCGGCAATAAGAGCAGGTGCAGCGGCGCGCGGTCGCGAATTCGTCGGTGAGGCGGATGCGAAATCGCACCGAGCCGCAGTGACAGGCAACATTGTGATGGCTGGGTTTGTCGGATGACACGAGCGATCCTTTTGGTTTGCGTTAGCCTAACGCCTCAAATGCGGCGTCACAAGTTGGTCAAGTTGGGCGGTGGTTCGCGTGGACGCCGCGCGCCCCTGACGGAACCCCGTCCCTGACCGCGGCCCTCGGTGGTATCCGCTG
>JBGSRQ010000206.1:0-2568 GCA_041737515.1 Rhodobacterales bacterium
GGGTGCGCTCGCCGCGCGCCACGGCCATCGCAATTGCAGCCGCCTCGGCGTACGGCGCGCCGTCGGAACGCATCGCGGCGCGGGTGTCCATCAGGCGGTAGCAGGGAATGGCGTTGCGCTTGGCCACGGCGTAATCGTTGAAGTCATGCGCACCGGTGATCTTGACCGCGCCACTTCCGAACTTCGGGTCGGGGTATTCATCGGTGATGATCGGGATCAGGCGGCGATGCTCTTTCGGCCCCACCGGAATTTCGCAAAGTTTCCCGACAATTGGCGCATACCGCACGTCCGAGGTGTGAACCGCAACCGCGCCGTCGCCCAGCATGGTTTCGGGCCGTGTGGTGGCGATGGAGATATAATCGCGCGTCTCGCGCAGGGTGACGTTTCCATCGTCGTCGCGCTCGACATAGTCGTAGGTCACCCCTCCCGCCAGCGGGTATTTGAAGTGCCACATATGGCCCGCAACCTCGACATTCTCGACCTCAAGATCGGAAATGGCGGTTTCAAAATGCGGGTCCCAGTTGACCAGCCGCTTGCCGCGATAGATCAGTCCCTTGTGATACATGTCGACAAAGACCTTGATCACGGCATCGTGGAAATTGCCCTCTTCTCCCGCAGGCGCACCTGGCGCGCCTGACATGGTGAACGCCTCGCGCGACCAGTCACAGGAAGCACCAAGGCGATTCAACTGCCCGATGATCGTGCCGCGTGACGCAACCTTCTGCTGCCAGACGCGCTGGGTGAATTTCTCGCGTCCCATGTCGCGGCGGCTGGGTTCCTGATGGGCGGCCATGTCACGCTCGGTCACCATTTGCGTCGCAATCCCGGCATGATCGGTGCCGGGTTGCCACAGAGTGTCAAACCCCCGCATCCGGTGCCAGCGGATCAGGATATCCTGCAGCGTGTTGTTGAAGGCATGACCCATGTGCAGGCTGCCCGTCACATTGGGCGGCGGGATCATGATCGAGAACGCCTCGGCACCCGGCCTGGCATTCGCCCCCGCCCTGAACGCGCCCATGCCTTCCCACATCGCATAAAGGCGGGCCTCGGCTTCAGTGGCGTCGAATGTCTTTTCCATCGGCATGGCGGATTTCCTTCAGGGTCGGTGTGATCTACCCAAACGCCGGAGCAAGGGCAATCAGATCGCGCGGTCGATGCGGGTGGACAGGTGGATCAGGCTTTCCGACGACAGAACCCCGGTCAGCCCGCCGATCTGATCCAGCACCTGATCCAGCACCTGCGTAGTGGGGGCGGCAATCTGCAGCATCAGATCGAACCGGCCCGAGGTGGTAAAGGCGCGCTCCACTTCGGGCACCGATTTCAGGCGGGTCAGGATGGCGGCCTGCGCGCGGGGTTCTATCGTCAGCAGAACGGTTGCCCGCAGACGGTCGGCGCGCACCCCTTCGCCCAGCTTAAGTGTGTAGCCCGCAATGGTGCCGGTCGTCTCCAGACGCTCCAGCCGGGCCTGAACGGTAGACCGGGCAACCTTGGTGCGCCGTGCCAGCGTGGCGATCGACATCCGCGCATCGGCCCCCAGAAGGCCCAGAATGGTTCGGTCCAGTTCATCCATGCAAATTATCCACCTTTTTCGTCATTATAACGACCAATCACTACAAATCCACTATTTTGATCGGTCAGAATGTGCCACATATGAAGCGTCCGAAGTTTCAGGAAAAGGGCGGCTCATACGCACCTGGCCTGGTTTGTAAAGAACCGCGCAGGTGCCGCACCCCCGCTTTTGGCGGGCTGGGATCTTGCGTCTTGTTGGCCAAAGAAGGAATACGCTGATGGGACTGTCAAAGACAATCTGGACCACCCCCGCCGAGTATCTGCGCACCGTGCGCCCCGAGAATCCCGTGCTGTTTTTCAGCCCTGCCGCCCTGCAGGGTGCAGCGCGCCGGTTCATCGACGGCTTTCCGGGGCTGGTGACTTATGCGGTCAAGTCGAACCCCGAAGAAGTGGTGATTGAAAATCTGGTGCAGGCCGGCGTGCGCGGCTTTGACGTGGCTTCGCCCAATGAAATCCGGATGATCCGCCGTCTGGCCCCGGATGCCGCCCTGCATTACAACAACCCGGTGCGCGCACGGGCAGAGATTGCTGTGGCGGTTGAAATGGGCGTGAAAAGCTATTCGGTCGATTCCGCGTCCGAACTTGCCAAGTTGATCGAACTGGTGCCTGCCGAGGGCACCGAAATATCGGTCCGCTTCAAGCTGCCGGTGGGCGGGGCCGCCTATAACTTCGGTGCGAAGTTCGGCGCGACAGTGGAATTTGCCACCGATCTTCTGAAAACCGTCGCCGACGCGGGCTACATCCCGTCGCTGACCTTTCACCCCGGAACGCAATGCACCGATCCCGCAACGTGGGAGGCGTATATCCACGCCGCTGCCGAAATCACCCAAGCCGCAGGCGTCACGATTGCGCGCCTGAATGTCGGGGGCGGCTTTCCGAACCACCGCCTGCAGGGAGTTGTTCCGCAGATTGAGGACACCTTCGCGATGGTCGACCGGGCTGCAACCGAAGCGTTTGGCGATGCCCGCCCGATGCTGGTGTGCGAGCCCGGCCGTGCGC
>JBGSRQ010000018.1:0-5855 GCA_041737515.1 Rhodobacterales bacterium
AATCCCGCGGCGCAATCCGCTGGCGGTGTGGCGATTCCGCCTTCGGCTTTGTCTGCTCCGGCAACAAAAGCCGCTGAAAGGCCTGCTGACCCTGAGACGGCAAAGGCCGCTGGCCCGGTTGAAGGCGGTGTTGCCATTCCGCCGCCCGCGGTGGACCCGGGCGCTGACCCCGCGGCTGATGAACCGACCGCAGCACCCGATCCCGCAGCCGCGGAAGCAACCCTTCCCGACATCGTGAAATCGCCCGAGCAACTGGCGTGCGAGCGCAAGAGCGGCGTCTACATCACTGCCGGGAAAAGCGGCATCAAGACCTGCGCCCGCCGCACCAGGGACGGCGGCAAGCGCTGCACGACCGGGCGTGATTGTCAGGGCGAATGTCTTGCCCGCTCTGGCACCTGCTCACCTCAGGACCCGCTTTTTGGCTGCAACGACATCTTGCAGGACGACGGACGCGAGGTCAGCCTGTGCATCGACTGACGCTTTTCGGTTTGCTGGTTCTGGCCGCCTGCGCCTCACCCCGGCCCACACCCTACAGCTACCGCGACGCAGCGTTCGGCCTTTATTCCAATGCCTCGTTCGACCCCGCCCGGCTGGATGGCGAATGGCGGCAGGCGGCGAGTTTCGCGCCGTATTCCAACACGCCCTGCACCAGGGGAGCGGTGCGCATCGCGCCGTGGGGCGACGGCTCCACGTCCAAACGCATGCAGGCCGAGTTGTGCCTTGGTGGCGAGCGCGCCATGTTCAACGGCCGCGCCGAATTTACCGCAGTGGGCCGGTTGCGGCTTTCGGGCGGCGATCCGCAGATGATCGGGTTGGAGTGGTGGGTGCTGTGGGTCGATACCGATTACCGCACAATGGCGATCGGCACGCCGTCGGGGCGGTTCGGTTTCATCCTGAACCGGACCGGTTCCTTGCCCGCCGACCGCCTGACAGCGGCGCGTGAATTGTTTGATTTCAACGGTTATGATCTTGAGAAGCTTTTCGTTTTCAAGAGTTGATCAGCCAACCCGCGCACGAAGCCCGCGCAGATGGTCGGCCAGTTCGCGGGCGCCGACACTGGCCTCGCGCACCAGCCAGTCGAAGTGCTGGCTGATGCTGGACACACGGGCGACATCGCGAAAGGCGATGTAGCTGCGCCCCAGATACACAACCGCCAGCAGCGGCCCGAACACCGTGACCGGGGCCGAAAACACCCGCCGCGCATCGAACAGATACAGCCGAAGAGACGGATAAAGCTGATCGGTCAGGGCGATCAGGTGGTCGATCTGCTCCAGCCGGGTTCTGGATGACAGGCCCGCATAATAACCGCAGGCGGTGGCAAATGCCTCCAGTTCGTGCAGCGGCAAGGCAATCTCGTAATCCGACTGCGCGCCGCGCATCCAGTTCAACTGATCCTCGAAAGCGCCGAAGGCCTGTTCGGCGGTGCGGCCCAGTTGCGGGCGGTATTCCCATTCGACCATCGCCTCGGTTTTCAGCATGTCGGGCAGGGTCGCGGGCACATGGCGGATCTTGTAGCCCGCCGCCTCGCGGTGCCAGCCAAAGATCGTCTCGTCAAACAAGGCGCGCGGCGCTTCGGTGATGGAAAGCGAGGTTGCAAGGATGTCGGCCACGGGTTCGGGACGTTCCGAAAGGCCCAACAGCCAGTCGGCGCTGACGCCAAGTGCTGCCGCACTGTCAGCCGCCAGTTGCGCGTTGGGCAGGCGCTTGTCGCCGGTCAGGACCTGCGAGATGGTCGAACGATCCACCCCGGTGGCCCGCGCCAAAGCGCTCTGGCTGATCTTGCGCGCCACCATCGTCTCGGCCAGGCGGGTGCGGAAAAGGGCGGCGCGGTCGCGCCTGTCGATCATTTCTGCCATTTGGTGACTTTTGGCAACATAGGTGAAGATATGTTGCTTATGTACAGGATTCCGGCGGGAAGGCGCAAATGGTATTCACCGCTTTGTTATCATTGTGCAAAGAAAGTGTCGTATGTCGCCCGACTGCCGTGAAGAGATCCACTGCCCGACCCGCCGCATTGAATGGATCACGATCGGGCTGGTGCTGGCAACCTATCTGATCTGGGCCTTGGCGACGACATGGCTTTATGCACTCAACGCCCCGCTCGCGGTGATCATCGCAGGCATTGCCATTGCGCAGTTCTCCTCGCTTCAGCACGAGGTTCTGCACGGCCACCCCTTCACCAACCGCCGTCTGAACGAAGCGCTGGTGTTTGCGGGCCTGACGCTGACCATTCCTTATGGACGCTTCCGCGATCTGCATCTGAAACACCACCATGACCCCGATCTGACCGACCCCTATGACGACCCGGAGTCGAACTATCTTGATCCGGCGGTCTGGGCCGGGGTGTCGGCCCCGCTCCGCTGGGCGCTTCTGACCAACAATACGCTGCTAGGGCGGATTGTGCTGGGGCCGTTGATCGGGAACGCGTTCTTCCTTGCCTCCGAAGCGCGGCTGATGGTGCACGGTGACGCAGGCGCGCGACGCGACTGGCTGCTGCATCTGGCAGGGGTGGCGATGGTTGCGGCGTGGATCTGGGCCGCACCGATGACGCTATGGGCCTATCTTGCGGCGGTCTGGATCGGGCAGGGGCTCTTGAAGATCCGCACCTTTCTGGAACATCGCGCGCATGAAGCCGCCCGCGCCCGCACCGTGGTGGTCGAGGACCGTGGGCCGCTTTCGATTCTGTTTCTGAACAACAACTTCCATGCCGTGCATCACTGCAGCCCGGATGTCGCATGGTATGATCTGCCAAGCTTGTATGCTGCCCGCCGCGACCATTACCTGCGCCTGAATGAGGCTTACGTCTATCGCAGCTACGCACAGATCTTCGGGGCCTTCCTTGTGCGCCGCAAGGACCCGGTGCCGCACCCCATGATGCCCGTCATGGTCCCGGTTGAAGACACGGGGGTGGCCCTTCTGGACAGCGCGGGTCTTGCGTGACATCACGCAGGGATGGAGCTTTGGGTCATTGTCACAATCGCTGCTGCGGCCATGCAGACGCTGCGCTTTGGTCTGCAAAAGCGGCTGAAGGGCATCGGGCTTTCGACCGGCGGGGCCACTTTTTCGCGGTTTCTCTTTGCGGTGCCCCTGGCCGGCATCGGCGTGGCCCTGCTGATGGCCGCGCGGGGCTACAGCCTGCCGCCGCTGGGCGCCGAGTTCTGGTTTTACGCAATGGTCGGCGGGTTAAGCCAGATCATCGCCACCTTGTGCACCGTCGCACTCTTTTCCGAACGCAGCTTTGCGGTGGGCATCGCGTTCACCAAAACCGAAACCGTTCAGGTCGCGGGGTTTTCGGCGCTGTTTCTGGGCGAGGCGGTGTCGGGCCTTGGCCTTGCCGCAATCCTGATCGGGCTGGCTGGGGTGCTGGCGCTGTCACGCCCTGCCGGGGGCTGGGCCTTGCGCGGGTTTTTCAGCCGGGCGATGGGGCTTGGTGTGCTGGCTGGGGCACTTTTCGGGGTGTCGGCCATCGGCTATCGGGGGGCCACGTTGCAGATTGCCAATGCCGACCCGTTGTTTCGCGCGGTGCTGGCGCTGGCCTGTGTGACGGCGTTTCAGACAGCGATCATGTCTGTCTGGCTGCGCTGGCGCGAACCGGGTGAATTGGGGCGGGTCCTGGCGGCATGGCGCGCAACACTGCCGGTGGGGGTGACGGGGGTTCTGGGATCGCTTGGCTGGTTCACCGCGTTTGCATTGCAGAACGCGGCCTATGTGCGCAGCGTCGGTCAGGTGGAACTGGTATTCACGCTGCTTGTGTCCACGCTTTTTTTCCGTGAACGCCTGAAATCACGCGAGGTTCTGGGCATGGCGCTTCTGGGCCTGTCGGTCGTGCTGATCGTGGCGGTCGCCTAAAGCCTGCGAAATGTCGGGACCGGGCCCGAGTTATCAAAAAACGGCACGCCCTCATCCGGCCCGTCGTTCAGGATGTGCCCCACCTCGGACAGAACAACCTCGGTGATGAAGGGCAGATCCAGCGCGCGCGCCTGCGCAAGACCGATCCAGTGCAGATGCGAAAGCTCATCTTCGGTGGCGCTGAAATCCTCGGTGTCGCCTGCCACGGCGCTCGCATCGGCAAGGAAAAAGCGCGCGTCAAAACGGCGTGTGCGGCCGGGCGGGGTGATCGCCCGGAAGATGAACCGCAACGCGCCCGCGTCGGGTAAAAGACCGCGCGCGGCAAAACCCAGCCACGGCTGCGGCGCATTGGGCCACAACGCCGGATGGCCAAGCGCCAGCCCGGTTTCCTCGTAAAGTTCGCGGATCGCGGCGGCAGCAAGAGTTTGGGGCGCAACCTCGCCTGAAAGTCTTTGGGCACAAAGGGCCGAAAGCGGGCGCGCAAAGGCAATGTCCGCATCGCCCGTATCCACAGCGCCGCCCGGAAAGACGTATTTCGAGGGCATGAACACCGCCGCAGCGCCGCGTTGTCCCATCAGCACCTGCGCCTCGGTACCATGCCTGCGCCATAAAACGATCGTGGCGGCAGGTCGGACCTCGATCGCGTCAGTCATTCCCCGCGCCGAACCCGTGCATTCGCTTCGCCCATTGAATGCCGATCAGCGCTCCCTTCAGTCGGGGCAAAAGGTAAAGCGACAACGCCACCGTGCCGACCGAAAAAATCGAGATCAGAACCCAGGGGTCCGGCCGGTAGCGCGCAAAGAACCACAGGATCAGCGGCGCCATCAGGTGCCCCACGATCAGGATGGTCAGGTAGGCCGGGCCGTCATCGGCGCGATGATGGTGCAATTCCTGCCCGCAGACCGCACAGCTTTGACGCACGGTAAGATAGCCGCGCATCAGCGGGCCTGTTCCGCAGTTGGGGCAACACCCGCGCCAGCCGCGCAACATCGCGGGGCGCAGGGGGCGGTCGTCTTCAATGAGGGCTGCAGTCATGATCATGAACTTTCCGGGAGTTGCCCTTCGTCCATAGCGCCTTTGGCCTCTCTTGTTTAGGGGGCAGACCGCCACCGCGTCGCGATGTCGCGACTTTTTGCGACGGAATGTGCGGCGCGGGCCGTTTGTCTGCCATGAAGCAAGTCAAACAGGCCTTGCGCAACCGGAGACCAAAAATGAAACGCAGCACTTTCCTTTCGGCCCTGACCGTTGTTGCCGTATCAGCGGCTACCCTTTCGACGGCGGCCATGGCTGACCGGCGCGGCGGCCCTGATGGTCGCGAAGCGGGCGGCATGCAGATGCTCAACTTTGCCGAGATCGACGCCAACAAGGACGGCAATATCTCGCAAGACGAGATCGCCGCATTTCACACCGCGCGCCTGACCGCTGCCGATGCCAACGGTGACGGCATCCTGTCGGTTGATGAATTGTCGGCGATGAACACCGCTCAGTTTCAGGCCCGCATGAAAGCTCGCTCGGATGACCGCGCGGCCAAAATGCTGACGCGTCAGGACGCCGATGGCGATGGCAAGCTGACGCTGGCCGAAGCCGCGGCGATGCCGGAGCGCGCGGCGAAGATGTTCGCCCGTGTCGACACCGACAGCGATGGCCTGTTGACCCAGGCCGAGGTCGATGCCGCAAAAGCAAAGATGATGAAACATCGCGGGCACCGTGGCAAACACGGCGGCGCGGATGATGTGGATGCAGACGACGCCACCGCAAACTGAATGCAGCGCCCCGTGCGGCATCGCGCCGGACGGGGCTTTGCGACGGACCGCAATTGCGCTACGCCCGAGGCAGGATGGACATGGCTTTCGATGCACTGCCCGATGTCTCGGACGAGGCGCTGCTGGACCTTTATGCCAAGGGGGACAGGGCAGCGGCCCATGCTTTGACGCAGCGCATGACGCCCCGGGTTCTGGGCTATGCCACGCGGATGCTGGCCGACCGGACCGAGGCCGAGGATGTGG
>JBGSRQ010000245.1:0-4096 GCA_041737515.1 Rhodobacterales bacterium
CGGTGCGCCGGGCCGATCTGGCTGCCGTCACCGCCGCCGATCATGCCCCAGTTCAGCTTGGCCATCATGCCCCCCTAGAACCCGATGGACGCAAGATAGTCGCGGTTCGCGCGCGCATCATCGACGGGTGAACCCGGCCCGGTGGGATCGCAATCCTGTTCGACAGTGCACCAGCCATCAAAGTTGGCATCCAGCAAAAGCTGGCGCACGGCCGGGAAATCGACATCGCCCTGCCCCAGATTGCAGAAAATCCCCTCGCCGCAGGCGTCATAGAACCCGGTTCGGCTGGCAATCGCACGGGCTTTGACAACAGGGTTTATGTCTTTGAAATGCATATAGGAAATGCGATCCATATGGCGTTTCATGAAGGCTACGGGGTCAAAGCCTGCATAGGAATGATGCCCGGTGTCGAAGCAGATTTTCAGAACTGCGGGGTCAACCTCATCCAGCAAACGCTCCAGTTCCGGCTCAAAGTCGATAAAGCCCGCGGCATGGGCATGGATTCCGACGGTCAGCCCATGATCGACGCCAAGTCGTGCCGCGCGGCGGATACGATCGACAAAGGCGGTCCATTCCGCCCGGTCCATCTGCTCGGCCTCGGACGCGCGGCCAGCGGTCGGGGCGCGGCGGGGCGAGATCGAATCGATCAGCACCAGTTGCTTGGCCCCGTGCGCGACCAGCGCCTTGCAGGTCCGCATCGACCCATCCCAGACGTCATCCCAGGCGGCGGGGTCGTGAAAGGCGCGAAACACCACGCCGCCGATCAGCGTCAGCCCGTTTTCGTCCAGCGCATCCGCAAGGATCGCCGGTTCCTCGGGCATGAAGCCGACCGGCCCAAGTTCAATGCCCTTGTAGCCCGCCGCAGCACAATCGCTGAGCACGCGGCGCCAGGCCGGGTTGCGGGGGTCATCTGCGAATTCCACGCCCCAGGAACAGGGGGCGTTGCCGATCTGGATGGTCATGATCTCTCCAAGGGTTCAAAAGCTGGCAATATCGACCCAAGCGCGGGCCGCGTGCGAGGCATGGGCGGCGGCAATCACACGGTTGACCTCCATTCCGTCGCGGAAGGTTGGCCAGACCGGCGTGCCGGTGTGGATGGCGTGCAGAAAGTCGCGGGCCTCAATGATGATCTGATCCTGATAGCCGGTGCCGTGGCCCGGCCCCTGACAGAAAGGCAGGTAATCGGGATGCTCGGGCCCGGTCAAGATGCGGCGAAAGCCACGCTCGCCCGGCGCATCGGTGCTGCGGTAAAGCCAGAGCGCGTTCTGATCTTCCTGATCAAAGCGGATCGCGCCATTTGTGCCCGTGATTTCATAGGTATAGCCCATCTTTCGGCCAGTCGCCACGCGGCTGAACATCAGATGCCCCATCGCCCCGCCCGCAAACCGGCACATCATCTGTGCCTGATCGTCGTTTGTCACCGCCTGCGGGCCCTGCGCGCCGGGGCGGGAGGCGTGCACGGTTTCGACATCGGCGATCAGGCTGGAAATCGGCCCGATCAGGGCAAGTGCCGCGTTGATCATATGCGGGGCCAGATCGCCCATCGTGCCATTTGCGCGGCCTGTCGTGCGCCATGATGCGGGAAGGTCCGGGTCGGCCAGAAAATCCTCGGTATGCTCGCCGCGAAACCATGTGACATCGCCAATTTCGCCCTTTGTCACCAAAGCGCGGGCAAATTGCGAGGCGGGGGTGCGGATATAGTTGAAGCCGACCATATTGGGCAGACCAGACGCGTCGGCAGCGGCCAGCATCGCGCGGCTGTCCGCCAGCGTTTCCCCCAGGGGTTTTTCGCAGAACACGGGTTTGCCAGCGGCAAAGGCCGCCAGCGCAATCTCGCGGTGCAGCGATTGGGGCGAGGCAATCACCACCGCATCAACCTTGGGGTCCGCCACCAGCACCCGCCATTCGCCCGTCGCCCGCGCAAACCCGTAGGCCGTGCGATACCGTTCCGCCGAGGCGTCAGAGGAGGCGCAGATCATCTCCAACCGGGGGCGCAGGGGCGTGTCGAACACCGCGCCCACCGCGGCCATCGCCACCGAATGTGCCTTGCCCATGTATCCGCCGCCGATGATGCCGATGCCGATGCTGCGCAAAACGGGGCCTTTCGACGGGGATTGAAACCGGTTGCAAAATCGCTACCCTGAGTCTGCAGGGGCGGTCAATATCAAACGCCGGGACGGGGGCAAGATGCACTGGCAAGACCGCATGGCGCAGAACCGATTCGCCGTGCTGGGGCGTGTCGGCATGGACCTGTATGCCGACCCGCCCGGCTCCCGGATCGAAGACGCTACGGCTTTTGTCACAGCACTTGGCGGGTCTGCGGGCAACATCGCAGCCGCCCTAGCGCTGCAGGGTACTGCTGCGTCGCTGCTGACCTGCGTATCAGACGATGCGGTGGGCCGCTTTTGCCGGGCCAAGTTGGCGCGTTATGGCGTTTCAGACCGGTTTGTGCGTGACGTGGCGGCCGGCGCGCGCACCTCGCTTGCCGTGGTGGAAACCCGGCCCGTTGATCCGCAAACCGTGCTTTACCGCAACAACGCCGCCGATTTCGCGCTGACCAAGGCGGATGTCGAGGCTGTCGGTTTCGCGGACCACGCGGCATTGATCGTGACCGGAACCGCGCTTGCGGCCCAGCCGTCGCGTGCGGCAACCCTTCACGCGATGACCCGCGCAAGGGCTGCGGGCGCACTGGTTGTTCTGGATATCGATTGGCGCGCGTATTCCTGGCCCTCTGCCGACGAAGCACGGGCCATCTGCACCGACGCCGCGCGCGCCAGCGATATTGTAATCGGCAATGACGACGAATTCGCCCTGATGGCGGGGGATCATGGTCTGGAATTCGCGCGCGCGCTTGGGCGCAAAGGTGCCGCCTTCTGCATTTACAAGATGGGCGCCAACGGCTGCCGAACGATCACGCCCGACCACGAATTCCACACCGGTATCTATCCCGTAACGGCGAAAAAGCCGATGGGCGCGGGTGACGGGTTCATGGGGGGCCTGATGGCGGGGTTGGCGCAGGGCCGCCCCCTGCCCGAGGCTGTGCGCCGGGGTGCTGCTACGGCGGCGATCATCGTGGCGGGCATCGGCTGCGCCCCGGCCTCGCCCGACACTACGGCACTTGACGCCTTCCTTGCCACCCGCTCCCCCATCGAAAGCTGAACCCATGCACATCGCGCCCTTCAACAACCATAACCGCGCCATTGTGGGCGCAGATCACCCTTTGGTGCCGCTGGTTTACTTCAACATCGTCAAACTGCGGCGGGGCGATGTGTTTGATGACCGCATTCCGGGGTATGAGGCCTGCATTGTGCCAGCGACCGGAACCGTAGATGTGCAGGTTGCGGGCGAAACCTTCGCCGACATTGGCCGCCGCACCGTCAACGTCTGGGACGGAGAGCCAGAGGGCGTTTATATCCCCGTGGATGCGGCGTTCCGCATCACCTGCCAGTCCGACAGCGCCGAAATCTTTGTTGCGGGCGCGCGCCATTCGGAAACGCTTGCCCCCTTTGCCATCCGCGCGGCCGACATCGACCCCGTGCAATACGGGTCGGACGATACGAAAACCCATCGCAAGATCAAACACATCCTTGGCACCAGATACCACGACCGCGTGGGCCGTTTGCTGGTGTCGGAACTGTATACCGTGGGCGCAGGGGGCTGGTCCGGCTTTCCCAGCCACAAGCATGACACCGACCGCCCGCCGCTGGAAACGCGGCACGACGAATGTTACAACTTCCGCTTCAACCCGCCCCATGGGTCGGGCCTGCAGATGCTGCAGCGGACCGAAGGGCAGGCGGGCGATGCCTATCACATCGTCGACGGCTCTACCGTGTGCATCGACAAGGGCTATCACCCCTGCGCCGTCCTGCCGGGGTATGAGATGTATTATTTCACCATCCTCGGCGGGTTGAGCCAACGATCCCTGGTGCAGTATTTCCAGCCCAGCCACGCGGATCAGATCGAGACGATCCCCGGCATCAAGGACATGATCGCGAAGTTCCGATGACGCTGGCCACGCTCCGCGACGTGCTCACGCCCGCCTGTGTGGAAGGCTACGCGGTGCTCGGCGCCGTTGTGCTCGGCTGGGAGGACGCCT
>JBGSRQ010000278.1:0-2817 GCA_041737515.1 Rhodobacterales bacterium
GGATGGATCCGATGCCGGGCAGTCCCGACACCCGGAGAATACGTCAGTCCTCGGGATCTTCGGCAACCAAAACCAGTTCGCCCGCGGCCTCAAGCTGGCGCACGGCGGTGATGATCGAATTCTGCGCCTCTTCCGCGTCGCGGTCCTTGACCTTGCCGCGCGCGGCCACATCCTCGCGCAGCGATTGCGCCATGCGCTGTGACATGTTCGACAGGATGAATTCCGCCGCCTCGGCCTGTGCCGGGTTGGCCAGACCTGCCGCCAGCGCCGTGGTCAGCATGGGCGGATCGACCAGACGGATGACCTTGGGCACATCGCGGGGCTGAACCCGTGCGGGCAGGTGGATGAAGGTAAAGATCGCGCGCCGGACTAGCTCGGCAAAAGCTGCATCCTCCTCCTCCAGCCCGCGCAGAACGTCTTCGCGCGTCAGGCTGGGCGAGATGTTCAGAATTGCGCCGACCCGTTCCACCGGTCCGGTGTCAAAAGCCCGTGCAGGCTGGTTGTCGAGTTGCGCCGCCAGCGAGATACCGATGCGCCGCACCGTTTCAGGGTCGACATTGCCGGTGCGCGAAACCGCGAATGCCACCCTGCGCGCCTTTTCGCCCGGCAGTTTGCCCAGAAGATCAGCGGCCTTCTGCACGGGCAGTTTTGAGAGCATGACAGCGGCCACCTCGATGCTTTCCTGTTCCAGCACGGGCAGCAGCCGGTCGATCGGCAGTGCCATCAGCCGATCCCACGGATCGACCTTGGAAGATGCGCCTGCAAGTCTGCGCAACCGGCTGGCGGCGGTGGTGCTGATATGGCCATCCATCAGCCCCAACGCCCCTTCGATCCCACCGGGAAAGGACAGGCCGACCTCTTCAAGTTCGGTCATGAATTCATCAACCACGCTGCCAAGCGTGGTCCGGTCCACCAGCCGCATCTGCCCGATCTGTTCGGCAATGGCAGCCTGCACATGTTCGGGCAGCGAAGACAGCGGCAAAGGCGCGCCCTCGGCAAGCATCAGACGAACGATGATCGCCGCCTTTTCGCGATTGGACATGACCCGAGGCGCAGGCGCCGCCTTGTAGTCCGGCGCGGCAATCCGCTGCACCGGCCTGATCTGCGCCAATTCCTTGGACATGTCTTTCTCCTGCCGAACCTCCGGTCACGATTCCCGGATCTTTCAGGCAGAATGGCGCAGCAGGGTTAAGGGCGTCTTAGCTGGTTGTCGAAACGCAGCGCCCAGATGCCGCGTCGAAAACCGTGCCATCCGCACACGAGATCGACGCCTCTTGCGCCGGCTTGCCATGCGAACAGCCTTGCGCCAGCGCAAGCGAGGGGGCCAGAACAATCACGAACGATACAAGGGCCAGTCTGATCTTCATCTTGAAACCTCCATTTTCGTTTGGGAACAGTTGGTTGCGGTCAGTAATTCACAGTTTCTCCGGTGCCGACGGCCTGCGCCAGGGACGCCTCGGCCCAAGTGCCTGATCCGCCGCGTTTGCGGATTTCGTCAAGCTGGCGGGCGGCCTCGGCAATCTCGCCCATCTGAACGAAGCCCTGGCCCATATAGCTGCGGGCCAAAAGATTGTCGGGGTTCTGCTCCAGCGCCTGCGCGTAATATTCCATCCCAAGGTCAACCCGCCCGGCCTTGCGGTTGGCAAAGCCCTTGTAGGTCAGCACGCGGTCGCTGTCGCCCTCGGTCATGGTGGCCAGCACCGCCAGCGCTTGGTCGGGCCGCCCGGCATACGCCAGTTCGCGCGCCGCCTTGTAGCGCGTGTCATTGTCCAGAAGCAGGCTTTCGGATTTCACGCAGGCCTGCGTTTTTTCATCCCAGATCGTGCCCGCCTCGCATGTGGTGGTGGTTTGGGTCGTTGCGGGAGGTGTCGGGTCCTCGGACCCGGCGGCATGGACTGCAAACGGCAGCAACGCAATGAAGGCAGCGGACATCAGGCGCATACGGTTTCCTGGCAATTGGAATTTCAGAAAAGGTAGCACGGATTTGCGCCCTGCAAGGGTGAAAATATTCCACACCGCCGTCACGCCCGCGTGATCGGCGGAAAAATTGATCAGCTGCCGAAAACCCGCGCGAAAATCGTGTCGACATGCTTGGTATGATAGCCGATGTCGAACTTTTCCTTGATCTGTGCGGGCGTCAGGGCGGCGGTGACTTCTGTATCTGCCAGAAGTTCGGTCTTGAAATCGGCACCCTCCTGCCAGACCTTCATTGCGTTGCGCTGCACCAGACGGTAGGCATCCTCGCGGCTGACACCGGCTTGGGTCAGGGCCAGAAGAACGCGCTGGCTCATCACGAGGCCGCGGAACCTGTTCATGTTGGCCAGCATGTTTTCCGGGTAGATCACCAGCTTTTCGATCAGCCCCGCCAGACGGTGCAGCGCGAAATCCAGCGTGATGGTGGTGTCAGGGGCAATAGCGCGCTCAACCGACGAATGGCTGATGTCGCGCTCATGCCACAGCGCCACATTCTCCAGCGCGGGGACGACCGCCATCCGCACAAGACGTGCAAGGCCGGTCAGGTTTTCCGACAGAACCGGGTTGCGCTTGTGCGGCATGGCGCTGGAGCCCTTTTGGCCGGGGCTGAAAAACTCTTCTGCCTCAAGCACTTCGGTGCGCTGCATGTGGCGGATTTCAATGGCGATATTCTCGATGCTGGAGCCGATGACACCCAGCGTTGCAAAATACATCGCATGACGATCGCGCGGAATGACCTGCGTGCTGATCGGCTCGGGGGTCAGACCCAGCATCTTGCACACATGCTCCTCCACCGAAGGATCGATGTTTGCAAAGGTGCCGACCGCGCCCGAAATCGCACCC
>JBGSRQ010000285.1:0-7595 GCA_041737515.1 Rhodobacterales bacterium
CGGGTTTTACGCGCAGGGCATCACGGGGCGCGGCGGGTCGGACCCCGTGCGCGCGGCGGCCAAGGCGTTGACCCGCGATATTCAGGCGCTTGAAGTGCATGCCGATTTCATCTCCAACCGGGTGGCGTTGGCAACGGATGCAACGCTGGGGATGATCAATCTGGCGCAGAACTCCACCGTGCGGATCGTGTCGGTGGTGGCGGTGCTGTTTCTGCCGCCGACCCTGATTGCCAGTGTCTACGGGATGAATTTTCACTCCATGCCCGAGTTGGACAAGGCGTGGGGCTATCCTGCGGCGCTGGGGCTGATGCTGGCTTCGGCGGTTGGCACCTACCTTTTCTTCAAGTGGAAGAAATGGCTCTGATCTGTTGCACGGGCGTCACCTTGACGCGCTACCTCTCTCAAAATGCAGAACCTTGAGGATTGCCATGACGCAAATGCCCGCATTCACCGCACCCGGCCGATTCTGGCGTGGCAACCTGCACACCCATTCGACGCGGTCGGATGGCGTGCTGGAACCCGCCGAGGTCTGCCGCCGCTATCGCGCCGAAGGCTATGATTTCATGGCGCTGACCGATCATTTCATCGGTCTTTACGACTATCCCATCGTTGACACCGTGCCATTCCGGTCCGAGGGCTTTACCACGATACTCGGCGCCGAGGTCCATTCGGGACCAATGGCAAACGGCGAGCTGTGGCATATTCTGGCGGTGGGGCTGCCTGCCGATTTTGCGCCGGGCCACGCACCGCACTTCGGTGTGGTCGAGGGAATGGAGACCGGCCCCCAGATTGCGGCACGCTGCGTTGCTGCCGGTGCCTTTGTCGCCATCGCCCATCCGCAATGGTCGGGGCTGACGCTGGCCGATGCGCGCACGATCAGCGCCGCCCATGCGGTCGAGATCTACAACCACGGCTGTGCCGTGGGCTGTGACCGACCCGACGGCTCGGCGATCGCCGATCTGTTGTTGAGCGAAGGCCGTTCGCTGACGATGATCGCGACGGATGACGCGCATTTCTCCGAACCCGATCATTTTGGCGGATGGGTCATGGTCAAGGCCACCGAAAACACACCCGAAGCCCTGCTTGCGGCGCTGAAGGCGGGGCATTTCTATTCCAGCCAAGGCCCGGAACTGCGTGATGTGCACATTGACGGCAACGCGGTAGTGATCGAAAGCTCTGCTGTCGCTGCTGCCATCGTGCAGGGCGCCGGCACCGGAGCCAAGGCTGTGCATGGCAATTCGATGACCCGTACAACCGTGCCGCTTGACCGCTTGAACGGCTCGCCCTGGCTGCGCGTCACGGTGGTGGATGCAGCGGGCCGGCGGGCCTGGTCGAACCCGGTCTTCATCTGATCTGCGCGGCCCTTGCGGTTTGCTGCAAACCGGAAGCCTCCCTCGGGGGCATCGAGCCCCGCTCGGGCGGCGTCGCCTTCGCTTGCCATCGCTTTTCTTGGGGTTTCATCTTTGTCCAAATACTCAATCAGCGGCCGGTGCCGGTCACTGCCGACGGGTTTGAGTATTTTTTGCAAAAATGAAGTCGCGAGCGCTGTTCATTGTGTCAGGGCTGCGGCAGGCGGCGCTGGATGATGCGCATCAGGCGGCGGTGCAGTGGGTTGATGCGATGGCGCAGATGGGTTGCGGCATAGACCGGCTGGCGCAGGGTGGGGGCATCGACGACGGCGCGGAACGTTCCGGTTGCGATCATGCCCTCGGCGGTGTGGTCCAGCACATATCCGGTGCCGCCCATCGCGCGCAGGAGCGAGGCGACGCTGGCGCTTTGGCCGACCGATACCGCGGCCTGTGCCAGTTCGGGCAGCAACTGGCGATGCATCGCCTCGAACGCGGGTGAGAAATGGGCAAAGACATAGGACGCAGGGTCGATTCCTTCGCGTTGGTCGGTCGTGGAGGAAATCATCCGGTAGCTGACCTCGCCGACTGATGTGAAATGCAGGTCGGGGTGGGGTTTGGGCGAGAACATCACTGCGAAATCCTGCGCGCCTGTCAGCAGATCGGCGCACATCTGGTTGGAATAATCGGGCTCGATGTAAAGTGCTGTATCGGGCAGGGCGCGGCGGAATTCTGCGACCCATTCGCCAAGGTGCAGCGCGGAGAGGTCATTCTGGATGCCGAGTTTCAGGAAATCGGCGGCCTGGCCCGGCACCTTGATCCGGCGCGCGGCCTCGTTCCAGCCCTGGCGCAGTGTGCGGGCGTAGGATTCGAACCGCACGCCCTCGGGGGTCAGGTCGGTGCCCGCGCGCGATCGGATGAAAAGGCGCGCGCCGAGGTCCGCCTCAAGGCTTGCGATCCGTCCCGAGACGGTGCTTTGCGTCAGCCCCATGCGGTCCGCCGTGCGGTTGAAGCTGCGGGTTTCGACAAGATCTAGGAACGTATCCAGAAGGTCGGTCTGCATGGTGGCACTCTGATCGGAATTCCCGATCAATAGCCCCTTGTCGTGCGAATTGAAAGCGGATGGATTTGGCCGGATAGTGGCGCGAAACGGGGGGCGAGGATGGCCGGTTTTCCAACAAGCGCGCGGGTTGTCATCATTGGGGGCGGGGCTGTCGGTGCCTCCTGCCTGTATCATCTGGCGAAGGCGGGGTGGACCGATTGCTTGCTGCTGGAAAAGAACGAGCTGACCGCTGGCAGCACCTGGCATGCGGCGGGGAATGTGCCGACCTTCAGTTCAAGCTGGTCGATCATGAACATGCAGCGCTATTCGGCGCAGCTTTACCGCGGCCTTGGTGCCGAGGTCGATTACCCGATGAATTATCATGTCACGGGATCGGTGCGGCTTGGCCATTCGAAGGCGCGGCTGCAAGAGTTTCAGCGCGTCGTCGGCATGGGGCGGTATCAGGGGATGGATCTTGATATTCTGGCCCCCGACGATATCCGCAGCCGCTATCCGTTTCTTGAAACGCATGATCTGACCGGCGCATTGTATGACCCCAACGATGGCGATATTGACCCCGCGCAGGTGACCCAGGCGCTGGCCAAGGGTGCGCGGGCCCTTGGCGCGCGGATTGAACGGTTCTGCCCCGCCACCAGCGCGCGGCGAGACGGCGATGAATGGGTCATCGCCACCCCCAAGGGCGAGATCCGCTGCGAGTTCGTGGTCAATGCGGGCGGATATTACGCGCGCGAGGTGGGCCGGATGTTTGGCCGAGACGTGCCGATGATGGTGATGAGCCACCAGTACATGTTGTTTGACACCGTGCCCGAAGTGGCCGCGTGGAGCGCCGGGGTTGGCCACAAGCTGCCGCTTCTGCGCGATGTCGATTCAAGCTATTATCTGCGGCAGGAAAAGAACGGGTTCAACCTTGGCCCCTATGAACGCAAGGGCCGCGCGCACTGGATATCAAAGGACGATCCCTTCCCCGAGGATTTCAGCTTTCAGCTTTTCCCCGACGATCTGGAGCGGCTGGAGTGGTATATCACCGATGCCATGGCCCGTGTGCCGCTGCTGGAAAAGGCCCCGCTGACCAAGGTGATCAATGGCCCGATCCCTTATACCCCCGATGGCAACCCGCTGATCGGCCCGATGCCCGGTGTGCCCAATGCGTTCGAGGCCTGTGTGTTCACCTTTGGCATCTGTCAGGCCGGGGGGGCGGGCAAGGTGCTGGCCGAATGGGTGACCGAAGGCGCAACCGAATGGGACATGTGGTCGTGCGATCCGCGCCGATTTACCGGGTTCGAGGACGAAGAATACTGCATTTCCAAAGGGCTGGAGGTCTACGGCCACGAATATGCCATGCACTTCCCGCACCATGCATGGCCCGACGGGCGCGGCAAGAAGCTGTCGCCCGTGCACGCAAAAACTACCGCTCTGGGCGCGCAGTTCGGGGCCTACAATGGCTGGGAGCGGGCACTTTGGTATGCGCGGCCCGGTGATGACACCTCCGAGGCGGCGCAACAGACATGGGCGCGCAAGGGCCCGTGGTTCGATGCGGTGCGCGAGGAATGTCTGGCGGTGCGCGACGCGGCGGGCATTCTTGACCTGCCCGGATTTTCGCGCTTTCGGCTGACCGGTGCGGTGGTGGTCGAATGGCTCACGTCGCAGATCACCGGCAAGGTGCCTGCCCTCGGGCGACTGGGGCTGGCCTATTTCGCCGATGCCAAGGGGCGCATCGTCACCGAGATGTCGGTGGCGCGGCTTGGTGGCGATGACCTTTGGTTGATCACGGCGGCCACCGCGCAGGCGCATGACCGCGAGTGGCTTTTGCGGACCTTGCCCGAGGGCATCTTGCTTGTGGATGAAACCGACGCTTGGGCCACGCAGATTCTGACCGGTCCTGCCAGCCGTGCCATCCTTGCCGAATGTTGCCAGGCGGACTTGGCACGACCGTGGCTGACGCATCAGACCACGCGGATCGGCGGGGCCGAGGTGGTGCTTTTTCGTGTATCCTTCGCCGGCGAATTGGGGTGGGAGTTGCACAGCCGCACCGAAGACACTGCCGCCGTCTGGGATGTGGTGATGCGCGCGGGGCGCGCGCAAGGGCTGCGGCCGTTTGGCATGTTCGCGCTCAATTCCTTGCGGATCGAAAAGGGATACCGCGCATGGAAAGGTGATTTGTCGACCGATTACAGCATTTTGCAGGGCGGTCTTGAGAGATTTGTTGATTGGTCCAAACCCGATTTCACCGGCAGGGCGGCGCTCGCAGCCGAAAAACAGGCAGGTGTTGCCAAACGCTTTGTCACGCTGAAGGTGGCGGCAAGCGATTGTGATCCGCCCTATATGTCGACCATCTGGCACGGCGGCGGTGTGGTTGGCGAAACCACCTCGGGCTACTGGGGCCACCGCGTTGACGCGTGCATCGCGCTGGGCATGTTGCGTGCGGACGTGGCGATCGGCGAGACGGTCGAGGTCGAGATCTTCGGGCAGCGCTATCCGGCCGAAGTGATGGCGGATGCGTCCATGTGGGATCCGAAGAACGAGCGGTTGCGGGCGTAACCAAATTTCGTCGAAGAAATTTGGACAGCGGATGAGGGTGGCGATGGTCGAAGTTCCAAAGACAGCACGGGCGGTGATCATCGGGGGCGGTGTCTCGGGCTGTTCGGTGGCCTATCATCTGGCCAAGGCCGGGTGGACCGACATCGTGCTGCTGGAACGTCGGAAGCTGACCTCGGGCACCACATGGCATGCGGCGGGGCTGATCGGGCAATTGCGCGGGTCTGCCAACATGACGCGGTTGGCAAAATATTCCGCCGATCTGTATGTCAAGCTGGAGGCGGAGACGGGGATTGCCACGGGGATGCGGCAAGTCGGCTCCATTTCGGTTGCCCTGACCGCCGCCCGGCATGAGGAGTTGCTGCGGCAAGCCACCGTTGCGCGGATTTTCGATGTGGAGGTTGCCGAAATCAGCCCGACCGAGGCCAAGGCGATGTATCCGCATCTCGAGATCGGCGACGTGGTCGGTGCCGTGCATCTGCCGCTGGATGGCCAATGCGACCCCGCCAATATCGCCATGGCTCTGGCCAAGGGCGCGCGGATGCGGGGGGCCAGGGTGCTGGAAGGCGTAAAGGTGCTGGACGTGACGCGCGCGAATGGCCGTGTGACCGGAGTGGACTGGGAAAGCGCGGGCGAGCACGGCCATATCGCCGCCGATGTGGTGATCAACTGCGGTGGGATGTGGGGGCGCGATCTGGCCGCGAAATCGGGCGTGACGCTGCCGCTCCACGCCTGCGAGCATTTTTATCTGGTGACCGAACCCATTGACGGGCTTGGACATTTGCCGGTTCTGCGGGTGCCCGATGAATGTGCCTATTATAAATCGGACGCAGGCAAGATGATGGTCGGCGCGTTCGAGCCCGTGGCCAAACCCTGGGGCATGGCGGGGATCCGCGAGGATTTCGAATTTGATACCCTGCCCGAGGATTGGGATCATTTCCAGCCGATCCTGGAACACGCGATGAACCGCCTGCCGCTGTTTCAGACAGCAGGGATTCATACCTTCTTCAACGGGCCGGAAAGCTTTACCCCGGACGACCGCTATTATCTGGGCGAGGCGCCGGAACTGGGCGGCTACTGGATTGCGGCGGGATACAACTCGGTGGGCATCGCGGGTTCGGGCGGGGCGGGGATGGCGCTGGCGCACTGGATCACCGAGGGTGAAGCGCCGTTCGATCTGTGGGAGGTGGATATCCGCCGCGCGCAGCCCTTCCAGAAGAACCGACGCTATCTGAAAGAGCGTGTCAGCGAAACGCTGGGTCTGCTTTACGCCGACCATTTCCCCTATCGCCAGATGGCCACGGCGCGGGGCGTGCGCCGGTCGCCCTTGCACGCACATCTCAAGGCGCGGGGCGCCGTGTTCGGCGAGGTTGCGGGGTGGGAGCGGGCGAACTGGTTTGCCAAACCGGGGCAGACGGCGGAATATCACTACAGCTGGGGGCGCCAGAACTGGTTCGACAACCAGCGCGCCGAACACATGGCGGTGCGCACGGGCACAGGCCTTTTTGACATGACCTCTTTCGGGAAGATCCGGGTAGAGGGGCGGGATGCCTGCGCGTTCCTGAACCGGATGTGCGCCAACCAGATGGATGTGGCGGCGGGCAGGATCGTCTACACCCAGATGCTGAACGCCCGTGGCGGTATCGAGTGTGATATGACCGCGACACGGCTGTCCGAGACGGCGTATCTGCTGGTCGTGCCGGGGGCGACGTTGCAGCGTGACCTTGCATGGTTGCGCCGACATCTTGGCGATGCGTTTGCGGTTATCACCGATGTGACTTCGGCCGAGTCGGTTTTGTGCGTGATGGGCCCCAAAAGCCGCGATCTGCTGTCTGCTGTCAGCCCGAATGACTTCAGCAATGCCGCACATCCCTTTGGCACCATGCGGGAAATCGAGATTGGCATGGGTCTGGCCCGTGCGCATCGGGTGACCTATGTGGGCGAGCTGGGCTGGGAGATTTATGTGCCCACCGATCAGGCCGCCCATGTGTTCGAGGCCCTTGAGGCGGCGGACAGGGGCATGGTTCTGTGCGGGTTGCACACGCTGGACAGCTGCCGGATCGAGAAGGCCTATCGCCATTTCGGCCATGACATCACCGATGAGGATCATGTGCTGGAGGCCGGGCTTGGTTTTGCCGTCAAACCCGGCAAGGGCGATTTCATTGGCCGCGATGCGGTCTTGCGCAAACAAGACTCGGGCCTGTTGCGGCGGATGGTGCAGTTCCGGCTGACCGACCCCGCCCCGATGATCTATCACAACGAGGCGATTGTACGCGACGGGCGGATCGTGGGGCCGGTGACATCCGGCAATTACGGGCATGCCTTGGGGGCCGCGGTCGGAATGGGCTATGTGCCCTGCGCGGGCGAGACGGAGGCGGATGTGCTGGGGTCAAGTTACGAGATCGAGATTGCGGGGCGGCGGCATGCGGCCGTGGCATCGCTGGTGCCGATGCATGATCCGAAATCGGAGCGGATCAAGGGCTGATGGGGCAGGACCGGGGGGCTGTCTGCCCCCCGGACCCCCCGAGGATATTTGTGAACAGAAAAAGGGGCTTTCGGATGAGCGATATCGGTGAGGTTTGCGAACCGGCGCGGGCACGGCGGGCATCGGGGCGGACGGGCGGGCGGGCGAACCGGGTGGCGGTCCGCTC
>JBGSRQ010000300.1:0-8776 GCA_041737515.1 Rhodobacterales bacterium
GCGCCAGAACTGCAACCGCATCTCGGCAATCATCGGCTCTTGCGTCACCCAGGGCGCGCGCGCCACCTCCAGATTGAAGGCATACAGCGGCCAAAGCACCGCGCGCGCCGCAACCGGAGCCGCCATCGTGGCCACAAACCGTTCCGGATCGCCGCGTTCGACAAGGCTCGCGCAGGCCAGAAGGCTCATGCCGCCGCCCCCCCGATCACTCTGCCGCAGCAGTTGCGATGGCCTTTTGCAACGCCAGTATCCCCTTGTCGGGACAGGTCGCACTCACGCGGTCCAATCCGCCCACCGGCGGCGAGACGGACACCAGATCGCCGCCGTAGTCATTGCAAACTTCGCGCGTCGCATTGCGGGCCACTGCCGGCAGATCACGCTTGGCCACTGCCCGCAGACGCGCGTAGCTGCCCGGCTGCAACGCAACCCAGGTGTCCCGCCGCTTTTCCCCGAAGGGGCTTTCGCCATGGGTCAACGCCACGTCATTGGCGAAAAAAATAGTCGTCTCACGCCCCCCTGAAAAGGCCCCGCCATTCGACACCTTGACGAAATCGGTGCCTTCAGGCGGTCGTTCCACGCCGTCGCCTGCGGCGCAGGAGGACACGAAGAAAAGCGCAACCGCACCAACCCAGCCTGAGATTCGGTTCATGCCGCCCCACCTGCATCGCGGATCAGTTTCCAGTGGATCGCATCCAGCAGCGCCTCGAACGAAGCATCGACGATATTTGCCGACACGCCGACGGTCGACCAGCGCCGCCCCTGCCCGTCTTCGCTGTCGATGATGACGCGGGTCACGGCCTCGGTGCCGCCCTGCGTGATGCGGACCTTGAAATCCACCAATCGCAGATCGTCGATCACCGACTGATAAGGCCCAAGATCCTTGGCCAGCGCCTTTGAAAGCGCGTTGACCGGGCCGTGATCGGTGCCGGTCTCGTCCGTGCTTTCGCTGACCGACAGCATCCGCTGATCACCGATCTTCACCACGACCACCGCCTCGGAATGGCTGACCATGCGGCCTTGGCTGTTCTGGCGCCGCTCCACCGTCACGCGGTAGCGTTTGACCTCGAAGAACTCCGGACAAAGCCCCAGTTCGCGCCGCGCCAGCACCTCGAAACTGGCCTGCGCGCCATCATAGGCATAGCCCTGATCCTCGCGCTCCTTGACCACTTCCAGAATGCGGCCAAGCCGGGGGTCGGTCGACGCAACCTCGATCCCCGCCGCTGCAAGGCGGGCGCGCAGGTTCGATTGTCCGGCCTGATTGGACATCGGGATGACGCGGGCATTGCCCACCAGGCCCGGGTCGATATGTTCATAGGTGGTCGGGTTCTTCAGGATGGCACTCGCATGCAGCCCCGATTTATGCGCAAAGGCCGAAGCCCCGACATAGGCTGCTGCGCGCTGTGGCACGCGGTTCAGGATATCATCCAGCATCCGGCTGGTGCGCAAAAGGCCTGCCAGAGCATCGGTCGTGATGCCGGTTTCAAACCGGGTCTTGTAGGGGTCTTTAAGCAACAGCGTCGGGATCAGCGTCACCAGATTGGCGTTCCCACAGCGTTCACCCAGCCCGTTCAGCGTGCCCTGCACCTGCCGTGCGCCCGCATCTATCGCTGCCAACGAATTGGCCACCGCATTGCCGGTATCATCATGGCAATGAATGCCCAGCCGGTTGCCCGGAATGCCCGCCGCAATCACCTCGGCCGTGATGCGCCCCACCTCGGCGGGCAGTGTGCCGCCGTTGGTGTCGCACAGCACGATCCAGCGTGCACCCGCATCAAACGCCGCTTTCAGGCAGGCCAGCGCATAGGCGGGGTTGGCGCGGAAGCCATCGAAGAAATGTTCGGCATCAAACAGCGCCTCACGGCCCTTGGTGGCGATATGGGCAAAGGACTGGCGGATCGCATCCAGATTTTCATCGAGCGTCACGCCCAAGGCGGTGGTTACATGAAAGTCATGCGCCTTGCCGACCAGCGTCACCGCCGCCGTGCCCGCATCCAGCACCATGGCCAGAACATCATCGTTGTCCGCCGACCGGCCCACCCGTTTGGTCATGCCAAAGGCCGTCATCGTGGCGCGGGTCTGCGGTGCGGGGTTGAAGAACTCGCTGTCGGTGGGGTTGGCACCGGGCCAGCCGCCCTCGATATAATCCACGCCCAACGCATCAAGCGCCGCCGCGATCTGGCGCTTTTCAGCGGTCGAGAATTGCACGCCCTGCGTCTGCGCCCCGTCGCGCAGCGTGGTGTCGAAAAGGTAAAGGCGTTCGGTCATGGGAAGGAGACTCCGAAGGTTGCCTGGCCAAGTGCAGCGGCACGGCCAGAGACGTTGCCCCCGTTACCCCGCGCAACGCAGCCCCGGACCCGATCCGGGGCCTCCGGGAACACAAGGCGGTGGAGGCCCCGGATCAAGTCCGGGGCTGCGGGTTTTGACGCGGTCATTTGAGCGCTTCCAGTTCATCGGGCGACACATCAATTTCCGGCCTCAGATTCACTCCATCGGGGTTCATCATTACAGACAGATGGGCGCGGCTCAGTTTTGCCTTGAAATCATCGACCTTCGTAAAATTGCGCGTCTCTTTGGCTTCACGGCGAAGACATTCCAGCTTGTCAGCCAAGTCTGGCAACAGCGCCAAGACCTTGCGATACCTTTCAACGCGTTCGCGCAACTCGTCCCATGAAAGAATTCCGAGGAATTCTAACGATCGCGCGAGATCGTTTGCCTCGTGTGATCCGTTCAAACGCGACATTGCCGATATGGCTTCGTGGGTATTCAGGTCCTCTCGTAGTGCCGCTAGTATTCCTGCGTTTGGTTCAAGTGTTCGAGCAATATCGAGATCGCCATACATTGCGATCAATTGCAGCGATCCATGAATTCTGAGTTCGGAATCCACTTCTCGCTCGACCGTCCAATCCAGTGGTTTGCGGTAATGTGAGCTGAGCAGTGTCAGTCGCATCGCAGGCCCGCTTGAACCCTGAGCCAGCTTATCCCGCACGGTGAAGAAATTGCCCAAACTCTTGGACATCTTCTTGCCCTCGACCTGCAGCATCTCGTTGTGCATCCAGACATTCGCAAACCCCACACCGGGGTGCGCGCAACTGGATTGCGCCAGTTCATTTTCATGGTGCGGAAAGGCAAGGTCGGCACCGCCGCCGTGAATGTCGAACGTCTTGCCCAGCAGCGCTGCCGCCATGGCCGAGCATTCGATATGCCAGCCGGGGCGACCCCGGCCCCAGGGGCTTTCCCACCCCGGCAGGCTGGCGTCCGAGGGTTTCCACAGCACGAAATCCATCGGGTCGCGCTTATAGGGCGCAACCTCGACCCGCGCACCCGCAATCATGTCATCGACCGACCGGCCCGACAGCCGCCCGTAATCGGGATAACTGCGCACGTCAAACAGCACATGGCCCTGGGCTTCATAGGCATGGCCGCGCACGATCAGCACCTCGATCATCGCAATCATCTCGCCGATATAACCCGTAGCGCGCGGCTCATGCGTGGGGCGCAGCGCGCCGATCGCATCCATGTCGGCGTGATACCAACCAATCGTTTCATCGGTGATGTCGCCGATCGCGCGGCCGGTTTCTGTGGCCTTGGCGTTGATCTTGTCATCCACGTCGGTAAAGTTGCGCACATAGTTCACATGATCCGCACCGTATTTATGGCGCAGCAGGCGGAACAGCACATCGAACACCACCACGGCCCGCGCATTGCCCAGATGGGCGCGGTCATACACCGTGGGTCCGCAGACATACATGCGCACGTCACCCGCGTCGATCGGCGCGAAATCCTCTTTCTGGCGGGTCTTGACGTTGTAAAGCCGGATGGTCATGCGTGGTCCCTCGGTCCCTGACAAACAGCGATCCCGGCGGGCTTATCCATTTATTCCGGTTTTGGAAATGAAGAACGGCCCGCCTGAACGATGTCAGCGGGTAATGCAGCAAATGATGATGATGCGCGTCTTCATGGCCGCGTCTGTAGCCCCAAAGCGCAATCCGGGCAAGGATTTTCGTGGACAAGGGACTGCGCAGTGCGGCCCTTGTCAGGCCGAACGCCTGAACGGGGGCGCGGGTGCGTGCCGTTTGGGGGCAGCACCCGCGCACCGCATCAGAATTTGTAGGACACGCGCGCCTTCACGGTCGTCACATCCAGATCAACGCCCGAATTGTCGAAATCGTTGAAATTGTGATACAACGCCTCGGCACCCACTGCCCAATTGTCGGTCAGCGCGTAGTCCATGCCGACACCCACCGCATAGCCCCAGTCGTTCAGCGAGGCTGCACCGACAGACGCCTCGGCATAGGCGGCACCGACCGTACCATAAACAAAGGCCCGGTTGAACGTCGTGCCAAGCTGGCCCTTGATGCGCACCACGTTGTCAAGCTTGCCCGCATTGGCCCCAAGGGTGATGTCAGAGGTGTCGTAGTCAAGTTCTACCCCACCGACCAGATTGCCGAAGCTGCGCCGATATCCTGCGAAAACACCGCCGATTGCGCCGTCACCATCCAACGCGGCACCGTCGGCGTTCAGATCGCCGTAACCAATCGCCGCACCGCCGTAGAAGCCGGTCCAGTCGGGTGCATAAGCCACCGGGGCGGCGGCCACGGGTGCAACATAGGGTTCCGTTATCGGCTGGGTGGGGCCGCCCGCAAAGGCCAGACCCGGGGCTGCAAGGGCTGTGCCAAGCGCAAGAATTTTGAGGGATTTCATGCTCGTCTCCATTCATTCCATTCTGGTCCGGGGGAACGCGTGCGTTCGCAGGGCCAGGCGACGACGTTTCGTCATCGTTCCATGAAATGTATGAGGACCGCCTCTGGTTCCAAGGCCGAAGCGGGTTTCAGGATATCACCGGCCCGGACCTGCCGATTCAGCGTTCAACCGTGGGCTGATTTCCGCGCAATCACCGGCACGGCGTCACAAGACCGTGTCCAGGCCCTCCCGATCAGGTTGAAGCGCGGTCTTCCAGATCAAGCCATTCGGCTTCGGCGCGGGCAAGGGCGGCTTGCCGGTCGGCCAGCATTTCGGTGGCCTTGCGGAATTTCACGGGCTCTTTGGTGTAAAGATCCTCACCCTCAAGCAGCACGCTCAAGGTGGAAATTTCGGCTTCCAGCTTTGCAATCAGATCGGGCAGGGTTTCCAGCCGTTTGCGTTCGGTGAAGGTCAGATCAACGGCTTTGGATGCGCGCGCCGGGGGTGCGACGTCAATCCGTCTGGGCGTGTCGGCAGTCAGCGTATCGGCTGTCACCACGCGCTGTGCCTGATAGTCGGACCACCCGCCGGGATAGGCACTTATGCGCCCCTGCCCTTCAAGCGCCAGCGTCATCGTAGCCACGCGGTCGATGAAATCGCGGTCGTGGCTGACCAGCAGCACGGTGCCATCGTAATCGCCCAGAATATCCTGCAACAGATCCAGCGTTTCGACATCCAGATCGTTGGTCGGTTCGTCCAGTATCAGCAGGTTTGATTCCCTGGCCATGATGCGGGCAAGCAATAGGCGGGCCTTCTCGCCCCCCGACAGGGAACGCACCGGGGCGCGCATTTGGCGCTCGTCAAACAGAAAGTCTTTCAGATACCCCACCACATGCCGGGGTGTGCCGCGAACCATGACCTGATCGGACTGGCCGGAGACGGCCATTGTGGGATCATTGGTCAGGTTGTCCCAAAGGCTTGCGTTGGGGTCCAGTTGCGCGCGGGTCTGGTCAAACACGGCCACGGCCAGATTGGTGCCCAGTTTCACGGTGCCTTCATCTGGTTGAACTTCGCCTGTCAACATCTTGAGAATGGTTGTTTTTCCGACCCCGTTCGGGCCAACGAAGGCGACCCGGTCGCCGCGCAGCACACGCAGGTCGAAATCGCGGGCGATGATCAGGTCGCCGAAGGCTTTTGAAATACCCTTGGCCTCGATCACCCGCTTGCCCGATTGCTGCCCCGCCTCCAGTTCCATCGCGGCGGTGCCCTGACGGCGGATCTGGCTGGAGCGTTCGGCGCGCAGATCGGCAAGCGCACGCACCCGCCCCTGATTGCGTTTGCGCCGGGCAGAGATGCCCTCGACCGCCCACCGCGCCTCGGCCTTGATCTTGCGGTCAAGCTTGTGGCGGGCGTCATCTTCCTCGGCCCAGATGGTTTCGCGCCAATCCTCGAAACCCTCAAACCCCAACTCGCGCCTGCGCACTTGTCCCCGGTCGATCCAGAGAGTGGCTTTGGTCAGGGCCCGCAGAAAGGCACGGTCGTGGCTGATCAGAACAAAGGCGGTGCGGGTATCTTTCAACTCGGCTTCCAGCCATTCGATGGCCTGAATGTCCAGATGGTTGGTCGGCTCGTCAAACAGCATCAGTTCGGGCGCCTCGGCCATCAGCTTGGCCAGGGACGCGCGCCGCCGCTCGCCACCCGAGGCTGACGCGACAGGTGTTTCGGGGTTGAACTTCAACCCCTCGGCCACCATCGCAACACGGTATTCCTCGCCCTCGCCCAAGGCACTTGCAGCATAGTCGCCAAGCGTCGCCCAACCGGAGAGATCGGGGTCCTGCTCCATATAGCCCACACTGACGCCTGCGGGCACCACGCGGGCACCGCGGTCTGGCTCTACCAGCCCCGCCATCACCTTCATCAGCGTCGATTTGCCCGACCCGTTGCGCCCGACCAGCGCCACCCGGTCACCGGGTTGCACGACCAGATCAAGGTCATCAAACACCGGCTCGCCCCCGAAGGTAAGCGAAATGCCGGACAACTGAAGAAGGGGTGCGCGTGCCATGCGGCGTCAGGTATGCGGGTGCAGCATCGGCGTCAACAGGGGTTGTGCGCGCTATCCTGCAACAGCGCGCAAAAGCCGAGCCCGCGCGGGCGGAATCGCCCGGATTTCAAGCCCGGTGAACACATGCAGCGTGTTCATGTCGCGGTCGACCACGGCGTGATCGCTGACCCAGCCTCCCATCATCAGATAGGTGCGCAGCAGCGGCGGCATTCCCAAAGCCGCGCGCCTGGCATCGGGTTTGAACAGCCGCAGCGCCTTGGCATAACGGAACACATTGGGCGCCTTGACGCGTGGCAACCAGCGTTTCGGCGCAAGGTGGCGTTCCTTCAGCATCGCGAAGGCATCGGCATACGCATCGGCCCGCGTGCCCTTGAAGCTGGAGCAACCGAACAGAAGCTCGACCTTCTGCGCATCGACATAAGCCGTCATCGCCCCCCATGCCACGCGCAGGATATCGGGATCGTGCCAGTCGGGGTGAATGCAGAAGCGGCCCATTTCGACCATCGGCCCGTCAAAATCTGCCAAAGCCGACAGGTTGTAGAACTGCGCCGAATAGCTGCGCCCGATCTCGCCGCCGCCATTCAGCGGCAGCAGGCGGAAACAACACACCAGCGTGCCCGTGCGCAGCTCTTCGACCAGCACATGCCTGCAAATGGCATCAAACGCATCTGTGTCGCGGGGGGCGGGCGTCTGGGCGGGTGGCGCAGGATCTGCCCTGAACGCAAGGAAGCGCAGTTCCTGTGCGCGGTGCAGATCGGCTTCGGTTTCAGCAATCCGGGCGGCGTAGCGCCCTTTGAGCAGTGAAAGCATATGTCCCCCTCAGCCGAGGCAACGAAGCCAGGCCCCGAATATGCGATGCGCACCTGATACACGCAAGCTGTGACGGTGATGCGTCAGAAGTCCGGTTCGGATATGCCCCGACCCGGATTTGCCCCGGTTCGGACATGCCTGGTCAGTTCGCGCTGCGGCCCAGGGTTCTGCCGGTGATCCCCGCCGGATTGCCGATGTTGCCCAGAAGCTGGCGCAGGAAGCTGCTGCCCTGCACGGAACTGGTGGTCACACGGCGCGACAGAACGACCACGCGACCCTGTTCCAGCCCGAAGCGTTCGATGTTTGCAACCACTCCCGCCTCGTCAAAGGAAATCGCCACAACCTCCCGGTTGACCTCTTCCCGGGCGCGAAGCCCGTACTCCTTCCAGCGGCTTTGCACGAAATACCAACCCTGATCGCTTAGCACACCCGAGGTCGAGGGCCGCCCAAGTGCCGCTGCAACCGTGTCGCGGGTGTCGGTGCCCGGCGTCAGCGCGGCAAGCTCGGCTTCGGTCGGCACATAGCCGCTGTTGGTAAAGATCGGCGAACAGGCGGCTATCGCAACAAGCCCGAAAACGCCAAAGATCGCGACCAACCGCCGCATCACGTGTTCACCCAAACCGATACCGCGCCGGATGCCTGTCACTGCTGCCAAAACCATTCCACCCTCTTGTCAGCCGGGCCTGAGACCCATATTCCCAAAGCAGGCACATCTGGCTGCATCCGGTCTTGCTCTTGGCTTACAGAAGGATCGCCCAGTGTTCAAGAAAGGAACGCGGGGCCGTTCCCTGCCCGACGCCCATGCCGCCACAGGAGACTGATCCATGCACCCCCCCGCCGATTTGCCGCTGTCCCAACCTTACCGCACCGCAACCCTGCCTGCGCGCAAGGCGGCGCATTTCGATCTGCGCCCCGATGCGGCAACGCGGGCGTTGATTGCTTCGCTTCTGGATATCACCGCCGTGTCGGGCCTGCGATTCCGGGGCGAGATCCATGCCTTGGGCAAGCGTGATTTCGAACTGGTGGCCGATCTGACCGCAACGGTGGAACAGCCCTGCGGAATCACCCTTGTGCCCGTCGTTACCAAAATCAGTGAAAAAGTCATTCGCCGTTACCTGGCCGACATGGTGCTGACGGACGCGGATGAGGTCGAAATCCCCGAGGATGACACCGCCGAACCCCTGCCCGAGGTCATCGACGCCGGGGCCGTCGCGGTTGAGGCGC
>JBGSRQ010000372.1:0-5729 GCA_041737515.1 Rhodobacterales bacterium
TGCCTCGTCCGCAGGCGTGATGTCGCGCTTCATCGAACTGGCGTAGGCGCGCAGGGATCGCGTGGTGCCGCCCAGCAGTTCCACCACCGGCTTTTGCGCGCGCCGCCCGGCAAGATCCCACAGGGCAGTATCCAGACCCGCCAGCGCACGGGCGCGGTAAGAGCCGGGGAATTTATGCTCGCGTTCTTCAATGCGCTGTACCAACCCCAGAATGTCGTCCGTCCCCTGCCCCAAGGCCCAAGGCGCCACCTGCCGGTGCAGCACCTGCGCGGTGATATCGGCATTGTAGGTCGAGGTCTGGCCCCAGCCGATATCGCCATTCTCGGCCGTCAGACGGACGAAACAGACGAATTCATTGACGAATGTTTCAAGCTTGGCAATCCGGTCGGTCATCAGCGCATCCCGTAATAAAGGCCCACCACATGTTCGGCCTCGGCAAAGAACAGCCAGCGCTGCACCGCTGCCCCGATCAGATGAAACGCCACCGCAACGGCGATGGTCAAGGCGTTGACCGGCAAAAACAGCAGCAGAGCAGGAAAGATCGCAGCCAGGCTGACGGCGATGATGCGCAACTTCTCCACATGTTTGCGGGCGACGATGAAGATCATCTCGCGCATCAGATAGTTTCCGCCCGTGTGGGGCTGCTCGAACACCTGCGGCGTGCCGATACGGCCAATGCCGGTCGCACTGGCCATGCTGTGCCCGCGCGCAGCAAAGCGCCTGTCGCCCTCGGCAAAGCCGGCCATCAGCAAAACGGCAAGGATCATCAGCGCCCAGCCGGCAAACAGGCTTTGCCCGGACAAGAGCGCACCCCCCGCCACGCAAAACCCAAGGAACGTTGCGGGTGTGGTCCAATGGTTCCAGCGCGGCACGGTCTTGAGCTGCGCATAGATCATCGCGGTGCAAAAGACAGTGATCAGGCACAGCGCTGCACCGATCATGCCCACCCCGCGCGGCCAACCGAGCCCCAGCCAGTCCGACAAGGCAACCGGGGCCAGCAGCACAAGCGCTGCCACCGAAGCCCAGGCCTCGCGGCTAAGCCAACTGGACCGCCACTGCGTGAACGCAAGCAGCGCCCGCTGCGGATTGCCAAGGTGAAACGTGGCCGAGACAAGGCCCCCCACGGCCAAGGCATAGCCCAGACCCCAAAGCGCGAACGCCACCAGACCGGACGGCAGCACAAGCCCCATCCCCAGAAAGGCAAGAAAACCGAACCCAAGACCCGACGCGACGCTGAAGATGATGACGGAAGGTGCCGGATGCATTCAGATTTTTCCCAGAACGCGGTCCAGCCAGCCAGCGAAACCCGTGGCCTGAATATCCAGCAGGGGCGCCAGAAGCGACGCCTCCTGCGGGCGGTCCTTCTTGCGGGGCGGCAGGTATTTGTTGGTTGGTTTGGTGCCCAGTTCCGGCATCAGGTCGTATCCGCCACGTTTGGCCACCAACCGGCTGACCGCGCTTTCGGGGTCGGCCAGATCGCCGAAATGCCGCGCGCCGGTCGGGCAGGTGCGCACGCAGGCCGGCTCGCGGTCTTCCTCGGGCAGGTTTTCGTTGTAGATACGGTCCACGCAAAGGGTGCATTTCTTCATCACGCCGGCATCCGCATCCATCTCGCGCGCGCCGTAGGGGCAAGCCCAGGCACACAGGCCGCAGCCGATGCAGGCGGATTCGTTGACCAGAACGATACCATCCTCGGCCCGTTTGTAACTGGCCCCGGTCGGGCAGACAGTGACACAGGGCGCATCGTCACAATGAAGGCAGGAACGGGGAAAGTTTATGATTTGTGCAGGTGTATCATGTGGTTGCACCTCATAGCTATGAACCCGGTTTAGGAAAACCCCAGAAGGGTCTGACCCATATGGGTTTTGATCAGAAAGCGGCGCACCATAGCCCTGATCGTTCCAACCCTTGCAGGCGGTCACGCAGGCATGACAGCCGACGCAAGTATCAAGGTCTATCACCAGACCCAGTTTGCGGTCAGTATGGGTGGGAAGCGACGTCATGCACAGCCTTTCAGCAAAAGATCAGCGGCCGACGCGACAGACCGAGGACTTTTCGAAGAACCTTGCCAAGATTTCTGCAAGATTCCTGTTTTTCGTGAGGTCACGATGGCTCTCCCAGATCCGGCAGCGGTCCAAAGGCGGGAAGCGATTGCATCTGCGCATCCACCCGCTCGATCCTCACCCGCAGATCAAACCACGCCGCCTGCCCCGTCACCGGATCGGAGTTCGACCAGCGTAGCCCGTCGCCCTGCTCTGGCAGCAATTCCGAAATCAGATGGTTCAGCAAAAAGCCCTTGGTCGCCTCGGGTGCGTTCTGATCGAGGCCCCATGCGCCCTTGCGTTTTCCGATCGCGTTCCAGGTCCAGACGGTGTGCGGGTTCAGTGCGGCCATATGCTCCACCGGCACCACGATTTCACCGTTCGGCGATGTGACGCGGGCCCAGTCACCTGCTGCAAAGCCATGCTTGGCCCAGATTTTCGTTGGAAGATACAAGGGGTTGCGACCATGTATCTGGCGCAGCCAGGCGTTCTGGCTGCCCCAGGAATGATACATCGCCATCGGGCGCTGGGTCAGCGCATGCACCGGATAAGCTGCTGCTGCCACCTCGCCAAAGGGCGGATACCAGATCGGCAACGGGTCCATCGCCTGTTTCAACCGGGCCCGCAACGCCTCGGGCGGCTGGCGGTCGCCCTGCCCTTCGGCGGCGGCATGAAAGCGGCGCATGGGTTCAGACCAGATCGAGAACAGGTAAGGCTGGGGCGCATCATAGAACCCCATCTCGACCGCCCAATCCTGATATGCACGATTCCACGGTTTGAAATAGCGTGCGGCATCGGGCACATGCGCCTGAAAGAAGCCGCCATTCGCGATATAGCGGTCAAGCTGGTCGGGGTTCGGCGCACCCCGTCCCGTGGCCGTGCCATCGCCGCGCCATCCCATCAGGGGGCCCACCCCCGCGCGGCGTTCGTGGCGGGTGATGTAATCGGCATAATTGGCAAATTTCGGCGCACCTTCCGTATCCACGAACCCCGGCAACGCCAGCCGCGCACCAAGGTCGATCAGCACCGACTGAAAACCGCGCACATCACGGTCCGGCTCTGTCACCGGCCAGCGGATCGCATCACCCGCGGCATCGGGTTCCGAAATCGGGCGGTCCAGCATACTGATGCAATCGTGCCGCTCCATGTAGGTCGTATCGGGCAGGATCAGATCGGCATAGGCCACCATTTCAGAGGCATAGGCATCGGAATAGATGATGCGCGGAATGACGTATTCGCCCGCGCCATCCTTGGCGGTCAGCATGTCCATCGTGGCGGCAGTGTTCATCGACGAATTCCACGCCATGTTCGCCATGTACAAGAACAGCGTGTCGATCCGGTAAGGATCGCCGGCATGGGCATTGGCGATGACCATGTGCATCAGGCCATGCGCGGACAGCGGGTTTTCCCAGGAAAACGCCTTGTCGATGCGCGCGGGCGAACCGTCGGGCAGCAGCGCCAGATGCTCGGGCCCACGCGGATAGCCCAGATGCGGCCCCGTCAGAGGGCCAGATCCACGCGGCATGATATGCGGCACGGGATGCGCGTCAAAGGGTTTGGGATAGGGCGGCTTGAAGTGGTAGCCGCCCGGCGTTTCCACCGTGCCCAGAATGATCTGCAACAGATGAAGCGCGCGCGCCGTCTGAAAGCCGTTCGAATGGGCCGAGATGCCGCGCATTGCGTGAAAGCTGACCGGGCGGCCCACCATCGTTGCGTGCCGGGTGCCGCGAAAATCGGTCCATGACTGGTCAATGGTGATCGTCTGATCAAAGGCCGCATGGGCCAGTTCGGCGGCCAAGGCACGGATGCGCGGCGCGGTGATGCCGACGCGGTCCGCCACCGCCTCGGGTGCATGATCGGGGGCAAGATAGCGTTTGGCAAGGTGCTGGAACACCGTGCGGCTGCCCTGCCAGACTGCGCCCAGATCGGGCTGCACCCCCGGCACGTCAAAGGCTGCGGGCTGGCCGGTGGCGGTATCAACCACCAGCAGCTTGCCGTCCTCGCCCCGCAGCAAAAGCCCGTCCGGCCCGACAAGACAGGGCGCATTTGTCCATTGCGCCAGATAAGGCAGGTCAATTTTCCCCGCCTCCAGCAAGCAATGGATCAACGACAGGATCAAAAGCCCGTCGGTGCCCGGTGTGATGCCATACCAGTCATCCGCCACGGCATTATAGCCGGTGCGGATCGGGTTCACGCCGATGACCTTGGCACCCCGCCCCTTCAGCTTGCCGATGCCGATCTTGATCGGATTGCTGTCATGGTCTTCGGCCACACCGAACAGCACGAACAGCCTTGTGTGGTCCCAATCGGGCTGGCCAAATTCCCAGAAAGCGCCGCCGATGGTGTAAATCCCTGCCGCCGCCATGTTGACCGAACAAAAACCGCCGTGCGCGGCATAGTTCGGGGTGCCAAAGCCCTGCGCCCAAAAGCTGGTCAGGCTTTGGCTTTGATCGCGTCCGGTGAAAAAGGCGAGTTTCTCGGGCGCCGTATCCTGCAAGGGCTTCATCCACGCGACGGCCAGCGCCAACGCCTCGTCCCACGAGATCTTTTCGAACGCGCCCGACCCGCGCGGGCCGACGCGTTTCAGGGGGCTGCGCAGACGCGAGGGGGCGGTGATCTGCTTGATCCCCGAAGCCCCCTTGGCGCACAGCACACCCTTGTTCACCGGATGGGCGCGGTTGCCCTCGATATAGCTGACCTTGCCCGATTTGAGATGCACGTTGATGCCGCAGCGACAGGCGCACATGTAACAGGTGGTGCGGCGGATTTCGTCCGAAACGGGCGGCGATGTGTCCAGATGCGGCTGGTGATGGGTCATTGAACAGGTCCGATCAGGCGCAGGGCTTCGATGGCGATATGACGCTCTTCCGCCGCCGGAATGATCCATGCCGATACCGGCGCGTCCGTCTCATGCAGCGCCACAGCATTGCGCGCATTGGCGTCCGTGTCAAAGCGCAGGCCCATGAAGCCAAGGCCCTGCAGTATGGCGGCGCGCATCGCTGCATCATTCTCGCCGATACCGCCGGTGAAGGCTACGGCGTCAAGCCCGCCCATTGCCGCGATCATTGCGCCTGCGTGGCGCACAGCCCAATAGGCGAAATGTTCGATGGCAAAACGCGCCTCCGGCGTCTGAGCACCGATCAGTGCGCGCATGTCTGAAGCACCCCCCAGTGCAAGCAGACCTGCGCGACGGTTCAGGATATCGCCGGCTCCGTCGATGCCGTGCAGTTCGGCCAGACGCAGCACGGCATTGCCGTCAATATCGCCCGACCGTGTGCCCATCGTCAGGCCGCTGAGGGGAGAGTAGCCCATCGTGGTTGCCACCGACGCTCCATCGCGGATTGCGCAAAGCGATGCACCATTGCCAAGGTGGAGCGCCAGCAGCCGGCGCGGCAGGGGTTGGCCGGTTAACGCAGGCAGGTTCTCGACCAGACTGGCATAGGAAATGCCGTGAAAGCCGTAACGGCGCAGGCCCCGCGCCGCATCTTCGGCGGGGATGGCATAGCGGGTCGCCACATCGGGGTTTGTCGCATGAAAGGCGGTGTCAAAGCTGGCGAACTGCGGCAGGTCAGGGGCTGCGTCGCGCAGGGCCCGGATGCCCGCAAGGTTGTGCGGATTGTGCAGCGGGGCAAGCGGAATGCAGGCGGCAATCTGCGCTTCGACCCTGTCCGTGATGCGGCAGGCGGC
>JBGSRQ010000379.1:0-4194 GCA_041737515.1 Rhodobacterales bacterium
GACACCCGCGTGCAACCCGTGGGCCGCTGTAAACACCTCGATGATCGCGGCGCTTTCGCCATGCGTTCGCATGGAGAGGATCGCGCCCTCGTCCTGCCATTCCATCGCTTCACTAACCCCGCAATGGCTCGGCAAACAAGCCTCAGCGCAACCCGTCCTCGTCCAGCAGGGTCCGCCCGGCGCGGTCTTCCACCTCGATCACCCACAGATCGGGGTCAAACCCGCGCTGCCGGGCAATCGCTGTATCGACCAGCACCTCGTCCCCTTCGGCCAGAACAACCCAGACCCGCGCATCCGCCGCCAGATCGAAACTGCGCTGAAACACCCGCGCCTGCCCGTCCAGCGTGCTGGCCTTGACCAAAACCGCCCCCGCCGTTGCATCGCCATGTGCCACGACAAACGCCGGAATATCCGCAAGCCGCAGCCGCGCAAGGTAAGCGCGCACCCAGAAATCCGCCGTCAGACGCTGTTCCACGCTGAACACATCCCTCCAGACTTCATCTTTGCAAAAATACTCGCGCCGCAGGCTCCGCCGTCACACGAACCGTCAGTTGCCATCCTTGAAGTCCAGCCCCATTTCCGAATAGCGCTCTGGCTCCTCCAGCCAGTTTGGCCGCACCTTTACCTGCAGGAAAAGATGCACGGGACGGCCCAGAAACTCCATCATCTCCACCCGCGCAGCCTGACCGATGACCTTGATCGTCTCGCCCTTGTTGCCCAGGACGATCCCCTTGTGTCCATCGCGCGCCACATAGATCAACTGGTCGATCCGGGCCGATCCGTCGGGCTTGTCCTCCCACTTTTCCGTCTCGACGGTCAGCTGATAGGGAAGTTCCTCATGCAGGCGCAGGGTCAGCTTCTCACGGGTGATCTCGGCCGCAATCATCCGCATCGGCAGATCGGCAATCTGGTCCTCGGGGTAAAACCAGGGGCCTTCTGGCACCTGTTCGCCCAACCACGCGCGCAGCTTGTCAACGCCGTAGCCCTTTTCGGCCGAAATCATGAAGGTTTCCACAAACGGAAAGGCCTCGTTCAACTGCGAGGAAAGGCCCAGCAGAACCTCGGCCTTGACCCGGTCGATCTTGTTGATCGCCAGCGCCACCGCCTGCCCACGCGGGATCCGGTCGCGCATCGCGTCGATGATGGCGCGGGTGCCATCGGTCATCCCGCGATGCGCCTCGACCAGCAGCACCACGATGTCGGCATCCGCAGCCCCACCCCAGGCGGCGGCCACCATCGCGCGGTCCAACCGCCGACGGGGCCGGAACAGACCCGGAGTGTCGACAAACACGATTTGCGCGACACCCTCCATGCACACGCCACGGATACGCGCCCGAGTTGTTTGCACCTTGTGCGTCACGATAGACACTTTCGCGCCGACCATTCTGTTCAGAAGCGTCGACTTCCCGGCATTCGGCTCGCCGATCAGCGCAACGAACCCGGCCCGCGTGCCGCCTTGACCGCCGATCTTGCCCTCGGGTGCGCCTTCGTCATGCGTGCTCATTCGCCGGTCTCCATCCGCGCCAGAAGCGCTTTTGCGGCAGCCTGTTCGGCAGCCCTTTTGGTGCCGGACCGGGCCACCTCGGTCTGGCCGTTTCCGATCTGCACCTCGACTGTGAAAATCGGCTGGTGGTCGGGGCCGTCACGCCCCGTTTCGATATAAACCGGCGGTGGAAAGCCGCGCGCCTGCACCCATTCCTGAAGGGATGTCTTGGCGTCGCGCGCGTCGTCCTCCACACCACCGATCCGGTCACCCCACAGGGTCAGGATCAGTGCGCGCGCGGCTTCGATCCCACCATCCAGATACACGGCGGCCAGAATGGCCTCCATCGCGTCGCCCAGCAGCGCTTCCTTGCGTCGCCCGCCCGACATCATTTCAGACCGGCCCAGCTTCATCACATCGCCAAGACCGATTTCACGCGCCACCGCAGCACAGGTTTCCTTGCGCACCAACGCGTTGAAACGGGGCGCCAACTGGCCCTCGGTCGCGGTCGTGTCGGCGGCAAGCAGTGCCTCGGCCATCACCAGCCCCAGAACCCGGTCACCCAGAAACTCCAGCCGCTGATTGTCGGGCCGCCCGGACGACGAAATTGACGCATGCGTAACCGCCCGCAACAACAGTTCCGGGTGCCGGAACTCATGGCCGATGCGCGCGGCAAAGGCAGCAAGATCCGCGCCCAGCTTCATTCCACGGCTTTGAAATAGCGGTCGCTCCGCCACGTCCAGAAGTACAGCAAAGACCGCCCGGCGGACGAGAACATGATCCGATCCGCCCGCCCGATCAGGTTTTCGGCAGGCACGAAGCCCACGCCGTTGGGTTGCGCAAAACGACTGTCCTGAGAGTTGTCACGGTTATCGCCCATGAAGAAATACTGGCCCTCCGGCACCGTAAAGACATCGGTATTGTCGGCGCCACCATTGGTGTCGATGTTCAGAACATCATGCGCAACACCGTTGGGCAATGTCTCGGTGAACCGCGATTTCTGGCAAGTGCCGCCAATCGGCAGGCCTTCACCATTCTCACATCGGGGCAAGCTGCCAATCGGGCCCTGCCGTTCGTTGATCTCTTCAAAGGTGCCATTGGGAACCTGCGGCACTTCGGTGCCGTTCAAGAACAGGATGCCGTTCTTCATCTGCACCGTATCACCCGGCAGACCGATCAGCCGCTTGATGAAATCGGCACCCGTGGTCGGATGACGGAACACCACCACATCGCCGCGCACCGGATCAGAGGCAAGGATGCGCCCCGAAAACGGGCAAAGCTGCGGCAGGGGCGAACAGGAATAGCGCGAATAGCCGTAAGCCATCTTGTTGACGAACAGGAAGTCACCGATCAGCAGCGTGTCTTTCATGGAGCCGGATGGAATCCAGAACGGCTGAAAGAACAGCGTGCGGAAAACGCCCGCAATCAACAGCGCATAGACCACGGTCTTGATGGTTTCACCAATTCCGCCTTCGGATTTCGCCTGTTTCGCCATTGCGCGTTCTTTTCCTGATGTTCTGAAGCTTGCCCGGTTCGGGCGCTACATGCGCGCGCGGACCTGCGGAGTCAAGTTGACTGCGGTCCGGCATCGAAGGGCCGCGCCTCGATCACCACAAAGGCCTGAGCCCAGGGATGATCATCCGTCAGCGTCACATGCACGATGGCACGATGGCCAGGAGGGGTCATCGCGGCCAGTCGTTCGGCGGCCCAGCCCGAAAGATGCATGACCGGCTGGCCGGTACGCAAATTGCTGACAGCCATGTCACGCCACGAAATTCCCATGCGCAATCCGGTTCCCAGCGCCTTGGAGCAGGCCTCTTTCGCGGCCCAGCGTTTCGCGTAGGTGCCTGCAACATCTTTGCGGGACTGTGCCTTTGCCTGTTCACGGTCGGTAAACACCCGGTTGCGGAACCGGTCACCGAACCGCTCCAGCGTGGCGCCAATGCGGTCAATGTTGGCAAGATCGGTGCCGATGCCAAGGATCATGCGCGGGGTTGCCCCGCGCTAAATTCCTTGCAAGGAACTTGCAAAATTCTTCCAAGAATTTTGGCCAGGATTATCGTTTCCGGCGTCATTCCGTTGCCCCGCGCGCCTCGTCCATCAGACGGCGCATTTCCTCGATGGCGGGCCCAAGGCCGCGATAAAGCGCCTCGCCCATCAGGAAATGGCCAATATTCAACTCTCGCACCTCGCGAATGGCAGCGATTGGCGATACATTGTCATAGGTCAGCCCATGACCGGCATGCACTTCCAGCCCAAGCGAATGTGCGAACGCTGCCCCCTCGCGCAGCGCGTCAAGTTCGGCCTCGGCCTCGGCCACAAGGCCCTCGGCATGAAGCTCGGAATAAAGCCCGGTGTGCAGTTCAACCACGGCGGCCCCGATCCGGGCGCTGGCGGCAATCTGGCTGCTATCGTGGCTGACAAACATTGATACACGGCAACCCGCATTGCGCAGCGGCGCTATATAGGTGGCAAGGCGGTTGTCATCCCCCGCAACATCAAGGCCGCCTTCGGTGGTGCGTTCTTCGCGCTTTTCGGGCACCAGACACACCGCATGCGGCCTGTGGCGCAACAGGATTGCCTGCATTTCGTCAGTCGCCGCACATTCGAAATTCAATGGCACGGCAATGCCCGCCATCAGCGCGTCGATGTCGGCGTCGCGGATATGGCGGCGATCTTCGCGCAGATGGGCGGTAATACCGTCGGCCCCG
>JBGSRQ010000472.1:0-4125 GCA_041737515.1 Rhodobacterales bacterium
GCCGATATGCAAACAATCCGATCATCGAAACAACCAAACCGCCCACATATCTCTTCAGATATATCGCAATGTCAAAGAGCACAGACCAAAACAACAAACCCGCCAGCACTAAACCAGCGAACCCACGCCTTGTATCCTGAAGTTCTGAACCGCGCTTCCTGCTTTCGCTTCCGCGCCGTCCGTCCCGCAACATCTCTGCTTCGGTGAGGGGCTATCTACGGACTGACGCCGGGGGCCGCAAGAGGGAAAAAACAGAAAGATGACATTTTTTCGATTGCCGCAAAAATACGCACAAGATGTGGGGGAGAACGCAACTTAGGCCACAATGCTACCAAAGCGCACGCAATTTTCATGCGCGCAGGAATATCTCTTGGGGGATTTTTCAGGCCGATCTGCGGGCCGGCCAGCGCGCCCAGACCACGCGCAGTGCCAGAAGCGCCGCAATGATGCCGGCATAGATCAGCGGTTCTGCGCGCCATGTCTTGGTCAGCATGATGTAATGCACGGCCGCAGCGACGCCCACGCCGTAGGTCAGCATGTGCAGACGCTGCCAACCCTTCGGCCCCAGTTTGCGGATCGAAAGGTTGTTCGATGTCATCGCCAGCGGCAGCATCAGCGCAAAGCCGATCATGCCGACGATGATGTATTGTCGTTTGATCAATTCTGAACCGATCAGGCCCCAGCGCATCTGCAGATCAAGAAACACCCAAGCCGCCAGATGCAGGCTGACATAGGCAAAGGCCAGCAGACCAATCGCGCGCCGGTAGCGGATCAGGTTGATCCCCGTCAGCCACCGCAAGGGTGTGACGCACAGGCCCGCCACGATCAGTTGCAGCGCCCGTTCGCCCAACTGGTGTTCTATGACTTTGACAGGGTCGGGGCCAAGGTCGCCCGAAACCGTCTGCCAAACCAACAGCGCCACCGGAATCATGCCCAGCAGATACAGCGTCCACGGCGGCACCCGGCGCAGCGCCGCATTCACGGGCTGCGCCACCGGCTGCAGGGCCAAGGCGAACATCAGTAGTCCTTTGCCAGATCCTGCCCGGCGTAAAGGTCGGCCACATATTCACCATAGCCGTTGAATTTCAGTGTGTCCTGACGGCTGGCAAACAAGCCACCTCCGATGCGACGCTCGGTTGCCTGGCTCCAGCGGGGGTGATCCACCTCGGGGTTCACGTTGGCGTAAAAGCCGTACTCATTGGGTTGAAGCATGTTCCAAGTGGTTTGCGGCATCTTGTCGGTCAGCGTGATGCTGACAATCGACTTGATCGACTTGAAGCCGTATTTCCACGGCGTCACCAGTCGGATCGGCGCGCCGTTCTGGTTGGGCAGCGCTTCGCCATAAAGTCCGGTTGCCAGAATGGCGAGCGGGTTCATCGCCTCATCCAGACGCAGGCCCTCGCGGTAGGGCCAGTCTATGAAAGCGCTTTGCTGGCCGGGCATTTCTTCGGGACGCACAAGGGTTTCGAACGCCACAAACTTGGCCGACGGCTGCACGCCGACCTTGTTCAGCAGACCCGACAGCGGAAAACCGATCCACGGCACGATCATCGACCACGCCTCGACGCAGCGCATCCGATAGATGCGTTCCTCCAGCGGCTGATCCTTCAGCACATCGGCCAGATCATAGGAGCCGGGTTTGTCAACCATTCCGCCGATGGTGATGGACCATGGGTCGGTCTTCAGCAGACTGCCGTTGCGGGCCGGATCGCCCTTGTCGGTTCCGAATTCATAAAAGTTGTTGTAGGTCGTGATATCTTCAAGAGTGTTGGGCGCATCGGCGGTCGAATATGTGCTGGGTGCTGCGTCGATCTTTGCCAGCGCGGGCGATGCTATGGTCATGGCCGCTGCACCCGCGATAAGCTGACGACGGCTGACCCAGCCCGCCTTTGGTGTGACATCCGACCAGTTGAGGTCGTTTCTGAACTTTTGCAGCATGCCACGTCTCCGGTTGTTTCCCGACTGAATGTGCGCGTTTATAGATCGAAATCAATCATTACCGTCTCACAACTGCGGGACAGGACTGAAACATCAGGGTAGAATTCGCCGCAGAACTGGCCGATCCGGAAGCGCAGCAATTTCCGCCGTGAAACTTTGGGCCGGTGCCTGCGTAGCTGCACCGACGGTGCAAAAAACATGCGCCGCGCGGATCACGAAAGATCACGGGACCTGACAAATAATTTACTGGAAATTCATCAGGTGTCTGGCTTGGCGCGCAATTCTTATCCGACAAGCCCGCCAGACGACATGTTGATGATGATCCATTTGCAAAGCCCGCGCGTTTGCCGATTACCAAGCCAAATTGGTAAGCAAACTGGAGAGACACATGTTCCGTAGAACCTTTATCGCCCTGACCGCTGCTTCTTTCATGGCCGCTCCGGCCTTCGCGCAGGACAAAGACATTGTCGATACCGCAGTGGGCGCAGGCAATTTCACCACCCTCGTCGCCGCGGTTGAGGCTGCAGGTCTGGTCGAAACGCTGAAAGGCCCCGGCCCGTTCACGGTATTTGCGCCGACCGATGCGGCCTTTGCCGCACTGCCCGCGGGCACGGTGGAAGACCTTCTCAAGCCCGAGAACAAGGACAAGCTGGTGTCGATCTTGACCTATCACGTCGTGTCGGGCAAGGTCATGTCGACCGATCTGACCGAAGGCATGAAAGCCCCCACCGTTCAGGGTGGCGAGTTGACGATCACACTGGAGGGTGGCGCGAAAGTGAACGGCGCAACCATCTCGACCGCCGATATCGAGGCGTCGAACGGCGTGATCCATGTCATTGATTCAGTGCTGTTGCCGCAGTAAGGCGATGCGGGGCGGCCTGATCGGGCCGCCCCCCCTTCACTCAGCAGGGGGACAGTCAAAAATGAAACGCCGCAGCTTTGTCACCACCGGTATTGCCGCCGCACTCGCGCTTGGACTTGGCGCCTGTGCGCCCGCCGCAAAAGACCCCGATATTGTGGATATAGCCGTTGCCAACGGCAATTTCACCACGCTTGTTGCCGCTGTTCAAGCCGCAGGGCTGGTTGATACCCTCAAAGGCCCCGGCCCGTTCACCGTGTTCGCCCCGACGGACGCCGCATTCGCCGCCTTGCCCGCAGGAACGGTCGAGAACCTACTGAATCCGGAAAACAAGGACGCGCTTGTGGCGATCCTGACCTACCATGTCGTGCCCGGTGCCGTGACATCGGACCAGCTTGCCGGAACGCGGCAGGACGTGTCGACGGTGAACGGCAAGACCATCCACATTGATGCCCGTAACGGCGTGCGCGTGAACAAGGCACGGGTCACGACCGCCGACATCATCGCATCTAACGGTGTGATCCATGTGATCGACAAGGTTCTGTTGCCGTGATGAAAGCGGCCCCGGCGTTGCAGCCGGGGCCTTCCCTCAATGCACCACCGCAGCCTGCGGCTTTTCGCGCCGTGATGCCGACACTCGGTCGCCGATCAGCAACCCGTCGGCCCCCGCGCTGACGCTGATCGTCGCACCATCCAGCACATCGCCCGACAAGATCATCTCGGCCAGCGAATCCTGCAAAGCGCGTTGGATCACGCGCTTCAACGGGCGCGCGCCAAAGACCGGATCATAGCCTTCTTCGGCCAGCCAATCCCTTGCCGACTGATCCAGATCCAGCGTGATCTTGCGACCGGCAAGACGCGCCTCCAACAGCCGAAGCTGGATCGAGACGATCGCCCCCATATCCTGCCGTCCCAGCCGGTCAAAAATGATCGTCTCATCCAGACGGTTCAGGAATTCGGGGCGGAAGTGCCCGCGCACCGCCTCCATCACCTCGGCTCGCGCCTGGGTCGGATCGGCGCCGTCCGGCAACTGACTGAGCGCATAGGCGCCAAGGTTCGAGGTCAGGATGATCAGCGTCTGCTTGAAATCAACCGTGCGGCCGTGGCCATCGGTCAGCATCCCGTCATCCAGCACCTGCAACAAAACGTTGAACACATCAGGGTGCGCCTTTTCAACCTCGTCAAACAGCACCACCTGATACGGACGGCGGCGCACGGCTTCGGTCAGAACTCCGCCCTCTTCATAGCCGACATAGCCCGGAGGCGCGCCGATCAGACGAGCCACCGCATGTTTTTCCATGAATTCGGACATGTCGATACGCACCATA
>JBGSRQ010000002.1:0-2715 GCA_041737515.1 Rhodobacterales bacterium
CCCGTGCGGGCGCGTTTGATGGCGTGGCGGCGCTGATCACCAGCCCCGGCATCCCGCATCTGTATCCTGCGCCGCACAAGGTGATCGCCCGCGCGCTGGAGGCGGGCGTGCCAGTGGACAATGACATCGGGCTATTCTTCCGCAGCTTTGCCCTGCCCGAATGGGACAATTTCGACACCATGCCGCGGGTGATCTGCGTGACCGGATCAAACGGCAAATCGACGACGACGGCGCTGATACATCATATCCTGGAGGAATGCGGTCGGCCCACGCAGATGGCCGGAAACATCGGCCGCGGCGTGCTGGACATCGACCCCGCAGGCGACGGCGAGGTGATCGTGCTGGAACTTTCAAGCTATCAGACCGATCTGGCCCGCGCACTCACACCCGATATTGCCGTGTTCACCAACCTTTCGCCCGACCATCTGGACCGTCACGGCGGTATGGGTGGCTATTTCGCCGCCAAGCGCAGGCTGTTCGCCGAGGGCGGGCCGGATCGCTGCGTGATCGGCGTGGATGAGGTCGAAGGCAGGTATCTGGCGAACCAGTTGGGCATGGCGGCGGCGGATGACCGGGTGATCCGGGTGTCGTCGGGAACCAGGCTTGAAGGGTTCGGCTGGTCGGTCTTTGCGCGCAAGGGGTTTCTGGCGGAATGGCGGCGCGGCAAGCAGGTGGCAAGTATTGATCTGCGTGACATCGCGGGACTGCCCGGCGCGCACAATCACCAGAACGCCTGTGCCGCCTATGCCGCTTGTCGCGCGCTGGCGCTTGCTCCGCGCGAGATCGAGGCGGCAATGCGCAGTTTTGCGGGCCTGCCGCACCGCAGCCAGACCATAGCGGAACGCGGCGGGGTGCGGTTTGTAAACGACTCCAAGGCCACCAATGTGGACAGTGCCGCCAAAGCGTTGCAGGCCTTTGCCCGCATCCGCTGGATCGCCGGGGGGCTGGGCAAGGACGGCGGGATCGTGGCGTTGCAGCCCTGTCTGGGGTCGGTGGTAAAGGCTTATCTGATCGGCCATTCGGCGCGGGATTTCGCGCTGGAACTGGGCGACACGCCGCATGAGATCTGCGAGACGATGGCACGTGCCGTTGCCCGTGCCAGCGCCGAAGCAGAGCCGGGCGACGTGGTGCTTCTGGCCCCTGCAGCAGCGAGTTTCGACCAGTATCCGAATTTCGAGAAACGCGGCGAGGATTTTGCAGCCTGCGTGGCGGCACTTCCTGTGGTCTAGATGCGTTCATCGGCGCGCGGTCTTCCGCCCTGACGGGCGTCATCGCTGCACAAGCGAAGAGTGGCGCATAGGTGCGATGAACGGCGCGCTGACCAAAGCCTAGAAAAACCGCGCGGTTCATTCCCGGTTCTTGCCCTTACATGCGCGCTTCCCCCTAGCGCCGCGCCGCATTCTTCGCTACACTTTCGCCCAAGCCCGGACAAACGGGCATTCGAGGCAGTGCAGGCAAAGTCAGGCGGTTCCCATGACAGAGATGGTCTATGGCTCTATGCCCGTTCGGGCGAGCGAGCCGGTTCTTTCCCGTTGGTGGCGCACGATCGACAAATTCTCGCTGACAGCGGTCATCGCGCTATTCGCGGTGGGGTTGCTGCTGGGCCTTGCGGCCTCGGTGCCTTTGGCCACCCGCAACGGGCTTGACCCGTTCCATTATGTGCAGCGGCAGGCGTTCTTCGGCACGTTGGCAATGGCTGCGATGCTGGGCTGTTCGATGCTGACGCCGGATATGGTGCGCCGTCTGGGCGTGCTTGGCTTTGCCGTGTCCTTCGTCGCGCTTTTGCTGCTGCCGGTGTTCGGGGTGGATTACGGCAAGGGCGCCGTCCGCTGGTTCAGTTTCGGCTTTGCCTCGGTGCAGCCGTCCGAGTTTCTGAAGCCCGGCTTCATTGTGCTGAGCGCGTGGCTGATGGCGGCGGGGCTGCAAGTGAACGGCCCGCCAGGCAAGGTGATTTCGTTCGCGCTGACCAGCATCATCGTGGTCATGTTGGCACTGCAGCCTGATTTCGGGCAGGCGATGCTGGTGCTGTTCGGCTGGGGCGTTGTGTATTTCGTGGCGGGGGCACCATTCCTGCTGATCTCGGTCATCGTGGGAGTGGTGACTGCAGGCGGCATCTTCGCCTATAGCGCGTCCGAGCATTTCGCACGCCGGATCGACGGCTTTCTGGCTGCCGATGTTGACCCGCGCACCCAGCTTGGCTATGCGACCAACGCCATTCAAGAGGGCGGTTTCTTTGGCGTGGGCGTGGGCGAGGGGCAGGTCAAATGGGCGCTGCCCGATGCGCACACCGATTTCATCATCGCCGTTGCGGCCGAAGAATACGGGCTGATCCTGGTGCTGGTGATCATCGCACTTTACGCCACGGTGGTGGTGCGGTCGATGTTCCGGCTGATGAAAGAGCGTGATCCGTTCATCCGGTTGGCGGGTGCCGGGCTTGCCTGCATTTTCGGGGTGCAGGCGATGATCAATATGGGGGTTGCGGTGCGTCTGTTGCCGGCCAAGGGGATGACGCTGCCGTTCGTCAGTTACGGCGGATCGTCGGTGATTGCCGCGGGCATCACGGTCGGCATGCTTCTGGCGCTGACGCGCACGCGCCCGCAGGGGCAGATGGGTGACATTCTGCGCAAGCGGGGTCGATAGGTGGCGCGGCTTCTTCTGATTGCGGCGGGCGGCACCGGCGGGCACATGTTTCCCGCGCAGGCGCTGGCCGAGGCG